>PDZU01000111.1 GCA_002753095.1 Magnetococcales bacterium | reverse complement strand
GTTGAGAAAAGCGTGGCAGACCTATTTTGAAACGGAACCGCCCCCCTTCAACCGGACTTTCCTGGTAAAAAGGCTGGCGTACCGCGTTCAGGAACTGGCCCTGGGCGGCCTGTCGGCGCAGACGGAAAAGCGCATGGAACGGATGGCCGTTGAAGAGGATGCACCGTCGGAAAAACGCAAGGTGCCGGGGGAACAATTACTGGCTGGCACTCGATTGGTGCGGGAGTGGAAAGGATCGCAACACAGTTGCATGGTACTGGCCGATGGTGGCTTCGAGTATCAGGGACGGCGATTCGGCAGCTTGTCGGCGGTGGCCAATGCCATTACGGGCACAAAATGGAATGGGCTTGTGTTTTTCGCGCTCAAACGCCAGGGAGAAAAAGCATGACAAAACAAACAATAGTCCCAAAAATACGCTGCGCTGTGTACGCCCGGAAATCCACTGAGGAAGGCCTCGACATGGAGTTCAATTCCCTGGATGCGCAACGCGAAAGTTGCGAGGCCTACATCGCCAGCCAGAAATCTGAAGGCTGGTTCCTGGTGCCAGACCGCTATGACGACGGTGGATTCTCTGGCGGCAACATGGAACGGCCTGCCTTGAAACGCCTGCTGAAGGACATAGAGGCTGGTCGGGTCAACGTTGTCGTCGTCTACAAAATCGACAGGCTCACCCGCTCCCTGATGGATTTTTCCCGGTTGGTGGAGGCGTTTGACAAGCGGAACGTCACTTTCGCATCGGTAACGCAGTCGTTTAATACAACCACTTCTATGGGAAGATTGACGCTAAACATACTTTTATCATTCGCGCAGTTCGAGCGCGAAATTTCCGCAGAGCGCATCCGGGACAAGTTCGCCTCATCCAAAAAGCGCGGCATGTGGATGGGAGGCCATCCTCCTTTGGGGTATGAGGTGAAGGATCGCAAGCTGGTGATCCACGAGGCCGAGGCAGAGACGGTGCGCTGGCTCTTTCAGCGGTTTGTGGAATGCCGGTCCGTCACCCAGATGGTCAGAGAACTGGCTGAGACAAATACGCTTGAAAAACGTGGCAGGCATTTGGACAAACCAGCAATCTACCGGTTGCTCAAAAACCACCTTTTTATCGGCAAAGTTGCCTATCATGGCGAGGTGTACGAGGGCGAACACGAGGGGATCATCGAACAGGCTTTCTGGGATCAGGTCCAAACCATCATGGCCTCCAACGATCATTATCAACCGGGACGCATCCGCGTGCAAACCGCCGCATTGCTGAAGGGTATCATCCGTTGCCGCCATTGTGACCGGGCCATGCGTCCCACCTTCACCTGCAAGGAAGGAAGACGCTATCGTTACTACACCTGCCACGGAGCAGACAAGAACGGACGCGAAACCTGCCCGCTACGCACCGTTCCCGCCGGAGAGATTGAGGCGGTGGTGATCGGGCAGGTCCGCACCATGCTGCGGTCTCCAGAAATGGTGGTCAAGACTTGGCAAGCCAGCGAGGGGATCAGCGAGCGCGATGTAACCGATGCCCTGCGGCGACTGGACCCGATATGGGAGGAACTCTTTCCGGTGGAACAGCAACGGTTGGTGCAATTGCTTATCGCCAGACTGGATCTGGAGAAGGGAGGGGCGCAAGTGCATCTGCGTACCGAGGGGTTGGATACGTTGGCCAGGGAATTGGGGGACATTGGAAACAGCAAGGAGGTGATGGCATGCAAGCAGAACTGAGCAAGGACGGCAAGACGATTATCGTCAGCATTCCCATGCAACTGCGACGACGGGGCGGTCGCACGACGATCATTGCTCCAGAAGGTATGGAGGCGGCACCGAAGCCACCCCGCGAAGATGGCTTGGTGAAACTGGTGGTCAGGGCGCACCGATGGCTGCGCCTGTTGGAGGAAAGGAAATTCTTATCCATCCGGGAATTGGCAGAGAGTGAGAAGATCGACGCTTCCTATGTGGCCAAGATCCTGCGTCTGACCTTGCTGGCCCCGGACATTGTGGAGGCCATCCTGGACAACAAACACCCGGACGTTCTGACGTGGCGGGAGTTGTCCAGGCCGTTTCCGGTGGAGTGGGGGGAGCAGCGCAGGTTGTGGGGCATACCGGCACCGGTGCAACCCGGTCCGCACTAATCGCGCCGTGTTGGGTTTTCCTCCTGATACCAAGGGGGAATGTTGCAGGAACCCGGTATCACGTGACAGTGCGCCACACGGGCGCGACACGAAATGCCGCCGCCAAAAATTCAGGCGGCGGCATTCGTTGCACAGCCTGCAGGGGTGTACCGTTTACCAAAGGTGCTCACCCCTCACACAGTAGCAGCAAAGGTGCTCACCCCCCACACAGTAGCAACAAAAGCATTTTCGATTTGTTATCATATACATATTCAAAGGTGCTCAAAGGTGCTCAAGGACACTCAAAGGTGCTCAATCCCCGCAGAATGGCAACCTGAGCATTTTCAATCTGTTATCTCATGCGTCGTTCAAAGGTGCTCAAAGGTGCTCAATTTTCGTGCATGGGCATTTGGGCATCTTCTAGCAACTCGAATGGTCCAAGTCCAGGAATGAACCACATCCACACGCCCTGGTAGCCGAACTTGACTGGCCTGATCCCAAGTTGATGCTGTGCGCGTCGTACCGCCGCCCAGGAAAGCCCCATCCCGTTGGCGTCTGCTCGAAGATCCTTGGCAGTTTGCGGTCCCTGGCTCAAAGCCTCCAACAGGAACGCCTTTGCTTCGTCCACAGCCCTGCGTGCCGATGGGTTTTCTGGCGTGGCCAGAGCATCATCTGCCGATATCTTCACAACCCCCGGCTCCCACACAATACGGGATGTGTGAACACCACTTGGCAATTCCACCGCCTCGATACGGAACGCCAATCCGGTCGAATCATTCCCCACGTTGTTCTTGACTGGCAAGAACAAGCGCATGTTTGCGTCGTCCCGATCCTTGCAGACCAGGTATGACGCCCGTGCAGCCGCCACGAATGCACCCGAGCCTGTCACTCTGTCGATGGCACTCCCGTTCCCTTTGTTGAGGTGCGACACGGCCACGATTGCAATACCACACCGGGAAGCCATCGCGGAGAGGTAGGCCAACAACCCCCTGACTCTGGCGTTGCTGTGACTGTCCACTCCACCCAGATAGGCAGAAATGGGGTCGATGATCAACAGGGCCACGTTGCCCAGTTTGGCAATTTCTGCATCCAACACACGCATATCGCTTTGCAGATTGAACCTTCTGGCGGTTGGCTCCCCTTGCCGGTTTGTGTCGCGGACCACATCCAGGATGAACACCCTGTCCATGTCCGCATCGACGGCTTCCAAACGGGGCTTGATTGTGTCGGCGGGGTCGTCCTCTGCCGAAAGAATGATCGCATTCCCCGGATGGCACTCACTCCCATCCGCCAATGGTCTCCCCCTTGAGGTCATTGCCGCCAAATACGCGCTCAGTTGGCTTTTTCCCGTTCCGGGTGGTCCAACAAGCAGCGTCAATTTCCCCCTGGCAATCCGGTTGGGCCACAACCAACGGATTGTCTCGGTCTGGATATTGCTGAAGCATTGCAGGACAGCAGGGCGATCAGGGGGTTCAGGATGCATTGCTTTGAGAACTCGTTGATGGTGGCTTGTCCAGAGTATCCACCCGCTTGCGGAGTGCCATGCCCGTCTTGAAAAACAACACCCGTTTGGCTTCCACCGGTACACTCTCCCCGGTCTTGGGGTTCCGGCCTGTACGCTCGCTGCGCTCCTTGAGCCCAAAACTGCCAAATCCTCGCAACTCCACGCGACGACCGGCCTCCAACGAATGCGCAATAGACTCGAACACGGCATCGACGGCGGTCGCCGCATCCTTGCGCGACAGCTTGAGCTGTTGGGCAACCAGGCCGATCAACGCCGATTTGGTCATGACATTTCCTCCCTGTACAACAGTGGACACCAACACCGGGACAGACTACCAGATGGAACCAACGGTTGTAAAAGATGAAACCAAACATGGACATGGAAAACCAGATACGGTACGCTGCCGGGCGTTTGCGTTGATATTCACCATGTAGGAGCAAGTACCATGGACCAACGTCTCTCCCTTGTCACCCTCGGTGTTGAGGATCTCCCCAGGGCACGCGCCTTCTACGAAAGTCTGGGTTGGAAGGCATCGACGGCCAGTTGTGGGCAGGTCTGTTTTTTCCAGACCGGTTCCATGGCGGTTGCTTTGTACCCCAGGGATGCCTTGCTGACGGATGCAGGTATGACGGACGCCAATCCGAGGCCGGGCGGAATCACCCTGGGTATCAATGTCGCCATGCGTGAAGCGGTGGACCGGGAATTGGCCGTCGTGTTGGCGCGTGGGGCCAAGCTCCTGCAAGCCGCCACCGATACCGCCTGGGGTGGACGCACGGCCTATTTTGCCGACCCGGACGGCCACCCATGGGAAATCACCTGGGCACCCATGTTTCCTCTGGGGCCAGAGGGAGAGTTGCATCTGCCGTAGTCATTCCCCATCCCGCAACCGGGTCAGTGCCCGACGGTCTTTTTTGCTTGGCCGCCCCGTGGACACGGGCAGGGACTGTGTCTTGCTGGCCATCACTGCCGCTGCGCGATCTTTCTGGCTTTGAGCCGTTTCTTCGTAAAGCAGTACCGCCTCCCTGGCGGGACCACGCCGGTTGGAAAGGGCGCGCACCAGGACGACGAACAGACCCGCTTCCGTGCGAACGCTGAGGGTATCCCCGATGTTGGTTTCATGGCCGGGTTTGGTGCGTGCGCCGTTCAGATGCACCTTGCCACCGACAACCGCCTCGGTTGCCAGGGGGCGGGTTTTGAAAAACCGGGCCGCCCACAGCCATTTGTCCAAACGGAACCGTGCCTCTGTCAACGGGGCTGGCTGGGTCATGTCGTCCTCTGCTTGAGTCGATGTGCAAAAGTAGTGGTTGCCGGCGCGGAGTGGAAGAGACAGAGCGAAGGAAAACTGTCTGCTGGAGGTTTCGCCCGTGCCGCCCCTGTCCCACCCCGCGCAAGGCCCAAGGCATAGTCCATCCGAACCAAACGGTGCGAACACGTGGCAACTGGGCGCGAAAGCATCGCGTTCACCGAAGAGCCAGCCTACCAAACGCAACATGCCGACGTAAAAGGAAAAAGCACCCAATCCTACAAAATTGCGGACTCCGGTTTACCCATTTTTTTACTTTTATGCCGACCATGTTTACCGTCGAACCAGTCCAACATTACGGAACACTGTTAAACCGCGTAATATATACGGAAAAGTGAGTCCAGAATTCCGGACTCACCGGCAGGCGAGTCCACAGCTTTTGGAGAATACTGCCACGGAGAAGAGAAAAAGGAATTTTTTGGCGTTCGTGAGTCCAGATGGGAACCAAGTTTTTCGTCGAACCGTGCCTGCTAACCTTTGGAAACATTGACGTTTTTTGACACAAAAAAGCCGCCCTGGTAGGCGGCGAATTTGCAGAGAACAGTTTTAAAACTTTAATTGGTGGAGGTGAACGGGATCGAACCGATGACCTCCTGCTTGCAAAGCAGGCGCTCTCCCAACTGAGCTACACCCCCAAGGCGGTCCGAATGGGAGGCAGAGTTGCCAGACCAAATGAATTGATGGTGGGCCTAGGTGGACTCGAACCACCGACCTCACGCTTATCAGGCGTGCGCTCTAACCACCTGAGCTATAAGCCCAACAGAGCCGACACTTATAAAGACATTTTCCTACCGGGTCAAGGAATCTTTGTGCGACAGCGCATTTTTTTCCAAAATTCCAGACCGCACCCCACTTTCACCCAGCAATTGTAAGGCATGAAACGATGATCTGGCCAGGGGATGGCTCTCTACCGCCGCAAACCCAAGCTGCAACGCTCTCTCCTGCCAGTGGGTAAACGCCTCAGGCCGTACATAACACACCACCGGGTGCTGGTCGCGCGTCGGCTGCAAATATTGTCCAATGGTCAACACGCTCACCCCAACAGCCCGCAGATCCGTCAGCAACCCCTCTACCTCCTCTTCCTCCTCCCCCAGCCCCAACATGATGCCCGACTTGCAACGCAGGCCACTGCGCGCCGCCTCCGCCAATACCTGCAACGAGAGCGCATAGCGCGCCGCTGGACGCACCACAGGATAGAGTCGAGCCACCGTCTCCATGTTGTGGTTGAATACCTCCGGACGGCTGGCCAAAACCCGCTGCAACGCCCCATCCTTGCCCCGAAAATCCGGGGTCAACAGCTCGATGCTCGGTGGCGCAGGCAACTCCGCCGCCCGGATGGCCGCAACACACGCCACAAACTGACTCGCCCCGCCATCCGGCAAATCATCACGGTCTACCGAGGTGATCACCACATGCCGCAACGCCATCTGCCGAATCGCCTCCACCAGACGACGGGGCTCATCAGGATCTGGCGCCGCCGGTTTGCCGCTCGGTACCGCACAAAAGGCACAGTTGCGCGTGCAAACCTCCCCCAGAATCATGAACGCCGCTGTACCCTCCTGCCAACAGTCGCCCCGATTGGGGCAGCGCGCCGCAGCGCAGACCGTGTGCAACTGCTGACGCTGCAGCAGCGTGTCAACAGCAAGAAACGAGGCGCTGCGACCGGCGGTAACCTTCAACCAGGCAGGCTTGCGCAAGATGGCCATCTATTGATCTTCCGCACCAATCTTGGTGAGAAACTTTTTCTGGATCTTGGCGTTGAAAGTCTCCCACTTCAATTTGGCCAGCTCCTGGTCATCCTGACCAGCCAAAAAGCCCAGCGGAATTTCAAAACCACCCGCCCGCGCCTTGCCGCCGCCGTAATGAGATCCCCCCTCCATGCGCCCCAAGGCATCTTTCAAAAATTGATCCGGCGACAAAGAAAGGCGGGTCGTGCGCAGCGAACCATGAATCTCCTCACTCTCCCCCTGGACAATGCCAAAAACAATCACCGTGTGTACCGTCTCTTCCGTCAGCAGAAAATCGGCAGCTTGCGGCAAAGCATCCCGATCCGCTGCCCGCAAATAGCCAACCCCCGTAATGCAAAATCCCGAACGAATGACCCGGTTCTCCAACGCCAATCGAATCACCTCCATCACCTTTTGGCTGCGTTGCTGATGGAGAATTTCGTTCAATACATCCCGGTCACAGAAAGGCTGCAAATAGGCGGCAGCGGTAAAATCCTGTGCCTGCGCCTCGATCAGGGCGCCAGTCTCGGAAATAATGCCATGCATCAAGGCCGTGGCCAGATAACGGTGCTCCTGCTTGGGTACCAAAGGCAGCAAACCACCCTGCAGATAATCCACAAAAATGGATGCACATGCCCCCAAAGCCGGGCGCAGGTCAAAAAAGAGCGGCTTCAACTTGTCTTGCGGCGCATGATGGTCGATCACCGCCAAAACCGGAACCCCAGCCTTCGCCAACCGCTCCACCAGCGAAGAAGTCGTCCCCTGTCCGTCCACAAAAATACTTCCTTGATAATATCCCTTGGGAAATTCACTGTTTTCATACAGCGTGGCCGGAATGTTCAGCAGATTCACCATGGCAATATTTTCCTGGTGGCTGATGCGGCCAGCATACAGAATATCCGCTTCGATCCCCCAGGCAGCAGCAATGCAACGATAGGCCAGTCCACACGACAGCGCGTCAGGATCAGGAAAATCCTGTAGAATGACCGCATGCCGCTCTCCACTCCGTTCGCGCAGGAGCGACTCCAACAAAGCGATCTGTTTTTGCTCGGTACCGGTTGTCCCGATACTGCCGGGCTCTTTTTTCATGGGAAGCCGCTCCTCTGATGAACAATACTTGACCTGTGGCCCGATTCGTTCGACCATTGCCTTTGGGTATGGTAACACAGTGTGGTCCTGCTTGACTCGTTTTTTGCGATTATATTTTTAAATAGACCGAAATAGGGGTGTTATTACAATTTAAGCAAGGAGAATGCCATGGCGGAAATCACGGCGCGGGTCAAATTGATTGAGGGAATGCAAATGCTGGGTGAATCAGGGTCTGGTCATGCCCTGGTGATGGATGCGGCGCCCAGCGTGGGAGGGCGGGACATGGGCGTGCGGCCCATGGAATTGCTGTTGATCGGCATGGGCGGTTGTGCCTCAATCGATGTGGTGACCATCCTGCGCAAAGGCCGACATGCAGTCACCGACTGTGTCGCCACACTCAAAGGGGTGCGGGCCGAAACCGATCCCAAGGTTTTTCTGGAAATCTTTCTCCATTTCGTGGTCACCGGCAAGGGCTTGCCTGCCAATGCGGTGGAACGGGCCATTCGTCTCTCCGAAGAGACCTACTGTTCAGCCTCGGCCATGCTGGGCAAAACAGCCAAAATTCAAACCTCTTTTGAAATCGTGGAAGGGTGATCGATGTTGCGTTTCTTTGTGGGTATCGGCTTGGCTCTCTCTCTGCTCTTTCCTGCCGGGTTGGCCGTTGCCGGGTCAGCCTTGCAGGCTGGTGTCCATTATGACCCCATTGCACCGGTTGTGCCCCGCAGTGGGGATAAGCCGGAAGTGGTCGAAGTGTTCAATTTCAAGTGTCCCCATTGTGCCTCCTTGGCACCGCACACCCAAGAATGGGCTGAGAAAAATAAAGCGCGCATTGTTTTTCGTAATATCCCGGTATTCTGGGGCAAGCAGACCGACATACCCGCCCGCGCCTACTTTGCCGCTGAGTTTTTGGGTAAAGGCGAAGCCATGAAACAGGCCATCTTCAATGCGCATTTTAACCATTCCATGGATATCGAAAATGCCGAAGAGATG
>PDZU01000027.1 GCA_002753095.1 Magnetococcales bacterium | reverse complement strand
CGGGGCGAGCGAAGAGATGTCGGCCTCTGCCGATGAGTTGGCCAATCTTTCTGGTGTGTTGCGGGAGTCGATGGGCTTTTTCAAGACCTGATCCCGGCAGACCACCCAACCCAACCCCAATCCCAACCCAAAATCTATTGCGGGGTCCAGGGGCGATCATCGCCCCTGGCGGGGTGCAGGGGCGGAGCCCATGCATGTAATGTGCGGCGTTTTACGTGAGCAAATGCGTAGCATTTGCGCACGCCGCACAAATCTGTGCCCCGCAGGGGCACGCTCTGGGAGGGCGGATGCCCGACTTTTAACCTCGCGTATTTTCAGTTATCGCCACTGTCGGACAATCGGTGTTTTTCGGTTCTACCGTATCCCACTGTTGGACAATCGGTGTTTTTCGGTTTTACCGTATCCCACTGTCGGAAATCGGTGTTTTTCGGTTCTACCGTATCCCACTGTTGGACAATCGGTGTTTTTCGGTTTTACCGTATCCCACTGTCGGACAATCGGTGTTTTTCGGTTCTACCGTATCCACTGTTGGACAATCGGGGCCATGCGGCGGATGAGGTGTGGATCGTTGTGGGTTTTGGCCAACAGGATTGCCCCCTCGAACAGACTGACCAGGGCTTCTGCCTTTTCTTCTGCGTGTGGGAGTGCTGCCTCCTGCAGGAGTTCGCTCAGGCGGTGTTGCAGGCTGGTGAAGGTTGCCGCCAGTGCCAAGCGCAGAGCCTCATCATGGCCGCTCATTTCCGAGGCCAAGTTACCGAATGGACACCCTTTGACAAAGCCGTTTTCCCGCTGGGTCTCTTCTTGCAGTGCGGCCGCCATCTGAAAAAGCCGTTCCAGGCGTTGCAGTGGTGGCAAATCGCTGGCCAGGGCGCGGTCGAAAAACTGATCGGAAAAAAGACGGAATCGTGCGATGACGGCCAGGGCGAGGGCGCTTTTGGAGGCAAAAAAGTGGTAAAAGCTGCCCTTGCGCACGCCGGCACGCAGACAAATCTCCTGCACCCCGGCCTGGGCGTAGCCCCCGGCATGCATCAGCTCCATTGCGCTGCGCACAATCCGCTCTTTGGCATCACTTGTTCTTCCCATGGTCTGGGGTGTATCAGAGGGGGCGGCCTTTGTCAAAGCTCTTTTTAGTTGACCGTCCGGTCATGATAAGCGCAGGAATTTTGTGGGGGAGCAAAATTTAGTCTGCATTTTTTGCAACATTGGCTATATAATCGGGATTTTGTTATCTGCAACGGCCTGACACTGGGGAGGCAAGCGCATGGTGCATCGCCGAGCAATTTTGAAGACCGGCATGGGGTTGTTGACCTCACTGCTGTTGCCTGCGGCCCTGGCCGGGGCTGGCGCAGACAAGGAGCGGGAGTTGGCCCTTCTGATTTGGCCGGATTATATCGATCCTGCTTTGCTGCAAAAATTTGCCGAGCAGTACAAGGTGTTGGTGCGCCAAGTTTCTTTTGACAGCGATCAAGAGCGGGATCAACTGTTGGTGCGCAAGGGGGCGGGGGCATTTGATCTGATGGTGGTCAATCACATCAATCTGCCGCTGTATGCACAACGGGGCTGGGTCAGCCCAATTGATACCCATGCCCTGGCCCCTTTTGCCGAGGTGGATTCCCGTTGGTTGGCCGAACCGGACAGCAACGGACAGGTGGTGGGCATCCCCTATTTTTGGGGCAATATCGGGCTGGCCTATCGGGCGGATCTGTTGCCGAAGGCACCTGAGAGTTGGATGGATTTTTTTCGACCCGACGAGGCGTTGCGTGGCCATATCAATGCCATGGAGTCGGATCGGGAGATGTTGGGCATGGCTTTGCGGGCCTTGGGTCATTCGGTCAACTCGGAAGAGGCGGAGCAGTTGTCGGCGGCGGAGGGGTTGCTGCTGGAACAAAAACCTTTCGTGAAGCACTATCGCTACCTGGATTTGAATGCGACCTCGCCGTTGGTGACCGGAGAGGTCAAAATGGCGATTGTCTACAATGGCGACGCGGTCAAATTGCGCGAGTTTCATCCGCAGATTCGGTATGTACACCCCAGGGAGGGTAGTGCCATTTGGGTGGATTATCTGGCCATAGGCAAGGTTTCAGCGGTGCGGCAGGCGCTGGCCATGCAGTTTCTGCACTTTATTCTGCAAGCCGATCATGCCTTGCAGAATGCCGAGTCACTCCATTTTGCCACCCCAAACCGTGTTTCTCTGGCGCAGGCGTCGGTCTCCTATCGTCAGGATCCAACGGTATTTCCCCCGCCTGAGGTGTTGAACCGCTCGGAACCCATTCGCCCGGTGGCAGTGCGCACCCTGAAGCGGATCAACGATTTTATGGGACGGTTGTTGCGATAAGGGGCAGGCGTGGGACCATCCAGAGGTACACCATCCAGAAATAGGCAGAGCAGAGTGGTGAGATTTTTGCTGTCAGTGGTGCGCCTGTCCAGGGGCAACCTGCAGTTGCGGTTGACCATGCTGGTGTTGCCGATTCTGCTGGTCTCTTTGTTGACTTTGGCGGCCATGGCCTATAGCGGCCTGCGCGACGCCCAGTTGGGCATGGCCCGTTCCGAGGTGGGCAATGCCTTGCAGCAGGCGCATAGTCGCATTCAACTGCAGTTGGCTACCCTGGATTCCCATTTGGAGGTGTTCAGTCGTTCCGAAATTTTGCAAAAGTATGTGGAGACAGCCGACGAACAGGAACGCTACACCTTGCTGCAACCGACGGTGATTCGTCTGTTTGCCGGCTTTCATCGGGCGGTCAGCGCCTATTATGAAATTACCCTGCTGATGCCGGATGGCATGGAGGATACCCGTGTTACCGCGCATGCGCTGCCAAACCGCAACGAAAACGAGGCGGAGAACCCTGTCTTTCAGCATCTGCAACGTCATCCAGAGCAGCCTTACCATACCATGCTGGTCAATCCAGACAATGGTGAATGGGTGATCATGGCGGGGATAGCGTTGCACGGTCAGAGCGGGCTCGGTCGACAGGATGGCGCGGTTCTGGGTTATCTGTTGGTCAGTATGCGGCCACAATTTCTCCAGGAGTTGGTGACACACCATCCGGTGGGGCGGCATGGCGGCTATGTGATTGCCGATGGACAAGGTACAGCACGCTACAGCTTTCGGCCCGATCTGTTGGGGAAGAGCATCCCGGCTGAGTTGTGGCGGGAGGCTCTTGCCCGTGTGGGGTTGCCGCACATGACCAACACCCCCCAGGAGGGCGATCTGTTGCTGGCTGCCGTGGCGGTCGAGTCGGCATTGCGTTTGATGGTCTGGCAACCGCTGCAGGAGGTGGAAGAGGAGAGCACGCGTCTGCTCGGTACCATTTTTCTGGTCGGCATGGTGGCGGTATTGGTGATGGGAGTGGCTGTGTTGTGGCTGTTGCGCCGCATGGTGGTGCAACCGGTGCGACAACTGCATACGGCCAGTGTGCGCATCGGTTCGGGTGATTTTGTGACCCCGCTGCCGGTGATGGCGAGGGATGAGATTGGCCAGTTGGCGCGCTCCATGGAGGGCATGCGGCAGCGCCTGGGGACGCTCTACCAGGAGTTGGCTCAGGCCAAAGAGGATGCCGAAAGCGCCAATCGGGCCAAAAGTACCTTTTTGGCCAACATGAGCCACGAAATTTGTACCCCCATGCACGCCATCCTGGGGATGACCCATTTGGTGCTGCAAAGTGAACTGCCGGAGGTGCAGCAGCAGCGTCTGGTCAAGGTGCAAAGCTCGGCCAATGCGCTGTTGCGACTGGTCAATGATCTTTTGGACTTTGCACGGCTGGAGAACAAACGGTTACACTTGCAGGCAGCTCCCTTTTGCCTGCAGGCGCTTTGGCAATCGTTGCAGAGTGATCTGCAGAGCCATGCCGCCGACAAAGGGGTGACCCTGCTCTGGCAGCCGCAATGGGATGCAACGGCCTGGTTGCTGGGCGATCGGCTGCGTTTGCGGCAGGTGTTGTTTCATTTGCTTGACAATGCCATAAAATTTACGGAAAAAGGCGCGGTTTTGGTCACCGTGCAGGCGTTGCCACAGGTGACCGAACAGGCGGCTGTGCTCTTGCGTTTTGCGGTGCAGGATAGCGGTATTGGTCTGGCGGAAGAGCAGCAATCCCGCCTGTATCATCTGTTCAGTCAGGGGGATGGCAGTGCCAGTCGCCGTTATGGGGGGCTGGGGTTGGGGCTGGCGCTGTGTCGCAGTCTGGTTGAGTTGATGGGTGGGCAGATCGGGGTGGAGAGCACTCTGGGGGTGGGCAGTTGCTTTTGGTTTCAGGTGAGCCTGCCTGTGTTGCCGTCTGCCCCGGCAGAAGGGCTGACGGAGGCGCACCGGGAGGAGCATCCGGCAGCCGCGCCGGCACCCGAATTGGTGCCAGCGCAGACATCCGCATCTCCCATGCGATGGAGTGCAGAACAACGGCAACTGCTGCTCGCGATGCGGGAACCGTTACAAAAGCGGCAACCAAAACAGTGTCAACTGTTGTTGCAGCAACTGCAGGAGGGGCTTGCCGAGGTGGAGATGCAGCAGGGGGTTCTGGAATTATCCCGTCTGGTACAACGCTATCGCTTGAAAGAGGCCCAGCAGTTGTTAGACACTTTGTTGGCCAGTCAATCTCAGGCATCACCATTTGACAAGGAGTCCAGACAATGAAAGTCGGGCAGAAGATTTTTCCCGATGCAGTGTTACAGGGGGAGGTGTTGGCGGAGTTGCAGGCGCTGGCACCCGATCTGGTATTGGTGTTTGGTCCCAGCGCTCTGTTTGCTTCGGCTGGATTTTATGAAACTTTGCGCCAACATTTTCCGACGGCGCACCTGGCCGGGTGCAGCACCGCTGGCGAGATTGCCAGCGACCGATGCCATGAGGGGGCCTGCGTGGTCACCGCTGTGCAGTTTGCCCATACCCGGCTACGCTTGGCCTCGGCAACGATCCAGGCCATGGAGGCGTCGGCAGCAGTGGGGCAAGCGCTTGGTCAACAACTGCAAGGCGAGGGGTTGCGCGGTGTCATTGTGCTCAGCAAAGGCTTGGAGATCAATGGCAGCGCCCTGATTCGTGGTCTGGTGGCGGTGTTGGGTAAGGAGGTTCCAGTCAACGGTGGTTTGGCCGGGGATGGCACCCGTTTTCAACAGACCATGGTGCTGGATAATGAAGGCTGCAGTGCCGACAAGGTGGTGGCCATCGGTTTTTATGGCGAGCGTATCCATATCGGCTATGGTTCGGTGGGGGGCTGGGAACCCTTTGGTCCGATTCGGCGCATCACCCGTTGCGAGGGAAATGTACTGTACGAACTGGATGGCGAACCGGCCTTGCGTCTGTATCAAAACTATCTGGGGGAGTATGCGCAAAAGTTGCCTTCGTCCGGCTTGCTCTTCCCCTTTGAGATGCTCAGTGAAGATCAAGCCCGCTTGGGGTTGATTCGTACCATTCTGGCGGTGGACGAAGCGCAGGGCAGTCTGGTACTGGCCGGCGAGATCGATCCCAATGGCTATTTGCGCCTGATGCATGCCTCGACCAACGCCCTGGTGGATGGGGCGGAATTGGCGGCGCAGCGCACGCGGCAACTCTCTGGCGAAAAGGGGCCCGGCTTGGCGGTGTTGGTCAGTTGCGTGGGCCGCAAACTGGTCATGGGCGACCATGTGGATGAAGAGGTGGAGGTGGTTTCCGATACCTTGGCCACCGGCACGGTGTTGACCGGTTTTCACTCTTATGGCGAGATCAGCCCGCTGTTTGATACCGTCGAGTGCAAATTGCACAATCAAACGATGACCATTACCTTCCTGGCGGAGGAATAAAGAGGCATGCATCGTCTTCTGGCACGGCAGATCAAACGGATATTTGCTCTGGATGAAGAGGGTTTTGTGCAGGGCGTGACAGAGTTGAAGCAACATCTGGAAAACAGTGGTGCTTCCGAGGTGTCCGTGCGGATCTGTGCCGGTTTGGAACTTTTTTGCCAGCGCGTGGGAGAGAGCTATGAGCAGCAGGAGCGGGACTTGGCGCTGCGCAACCGCAGTCTGCTGCTGAGTTCCGACGAGTTGAACCGTTTCAACGCACGCCTGCGCCAGGAGGCAGAGCAGCAGCGCCGGGTGATCGACTCCCTGCAAAGCACCGCCAATCGACTGTTGCTCAGCTCCGGCCAGGATCTGTTGCGCGGCGAGGACGCCAGTCTGGAGCAGATGACGGGGTTGATGGGCCGTCTGGTGGAGGATTATCTCCTGTCGCAAACCCGTCTGCAGGAGGCCCATGCCCAACTGGAACGGCAAAAGTTTGCGCTGGATCAACATGCCATCGTCAGCATTACCGATACGGCAGGGCGGATACTCTATGCCAACGATAAATTTTGTCGGATCAGCGGCTATACGCGGCAGGAGTTGTTGGGTACGGATCACCGTATCGTCAACTCCGGTTTTCATGACAAGGCCTTTTTTCGTGCCTTGTGGCAGACCATCATCAATGGGGAGGTGTGGGAAGGGGAGATCTGCAACCGCAGCCGCGAAGGTGAACTGTACTGGGTGGCGGCCACCATCGTACCCTATTTGAACGAACGGGGTAAGCCGATCCAGTATATCGCCATTCGTACCGACATTACCGCCCAGAAGAACATGGAAGAGCAGTTGCGGGACAGCCGCAACTTTCTGCAAAGTCTCACCGACTCCATGGGCGAGGGGGTTTATGCTCTGGACAGCCGGGGGCGCTGTACCTTTTTGAACCGGGAGGCAGAGCGCTTGCTGGGGTGGAGTCGGGACGCGTTGTTGATGCGCCCCCTGCATGAGATGGTCCATTATCAGCGGGCTGATGGCACGCCCCTGCTGCCTGGGGAGTGCCCGATCTGGTTGGCCAATCAGCGTGGCGAGATCTATCGTTCCGAGGATGAGCACTTTGTCCATCGTTCCGGGGAGCTGTTTCCGGTGGCGGTTGTGGCGGTGCCGATTGCCGAAGAGGGGCGGATTGTGGGCTCGGTGGCCGTTTTTCAGGACATCAGTACCCGCAAGGCGGTGGAAGAGCAACTCAAACGGGCCAAGGCCATCGCCGAGGCGGCCAGTCGGGCCAAAAGTGATTTTCTCGCCAATATGAGCCATGAAATCCGTACCCCGATGAATGCCATCATCGGCATGAGCCATCTGGCCCTGCACACCGATCTGACGCCCCGGCAGCGCGATTATGTGGGCAAGATCCATGCCTCTGCCAAAACCTTGCTGCGCATTCTGAATGATATTCTGGACTTTTCCAAGATCGAGGCCGGTCGCCTGGAGTTGGAGACAGTGCTGTTTCGTCTCGATGAGGTGCTGGAGACGGTGATCACCCTGGTCTCGGTGCGGGCCTATGAAAAGGGGCTGGAGCTGTTGTGCTCCCGTGGTCGGGGGGTGCCGGTCCATTTGCGCGGGGATCCGCTGCGTTTGCAACAGGTGATGCTCAACCTGTTGGGCAATGCGGTCAAATTTACCGAGCAGGGCGAGGTGGAGTTGCGTGTGGAGGTGCGGCAGCGCCGGGCCAGCGAGGTGGAACTGCTCTTTTCGGTGCGGGACAGTGGCATCGGCATCAAACCGGAGCAGATCGAAACCCTGTTTGACTCTTTTACCCAGGCCGACAGTTCGACGACCCGCCAATATGGCGGAACCGGCCTGGGGCTGGCCATCAGCCGTCGTCTGGTGGAGTTGATGGGCGGTGCCATTTCGGCCAGCAGTCGCATTGGGGAGGGCAGCCAGTTTTGTTTTACCGTGCGGATGGGAATCATGCCGGATGAGCAGGAGGAGTGGCAACCAGCCCCGGAGCTGCGCGGGTTGAAGGTGGGACTGTCGGCGGAAAATCAACGCAATCGAGAGATTTTGCATGAGTTGTTGGGCTCCCTGACCTTTCAGGTGTGTGAACAACAGGCGCCTGGGGCGGTGGTCAATCCGGGAGGCTGGGAGGAACAACCGGATCTGTTATTGTCGGATTACTGTTCGGCAGAGCGCAACGGCTTGCACTGGTTGATCGGGCAACGCAACTGGACGGAGTTGGCGCAGTTGCCGGCGGTCATCTTGTGTCCGCAGCCGGAGATGGTGCGCATGCAGGAGGCGTGTGGCGGCTTGGATCGGGTGCGCACCCTGCCCAAACCGGTCACCGCCTCGCAACTGTTTGATGCGGTGGCCGAACTGTTTGGCGCCATGCCCAGCGGGCATAAATCGAACGTGGGCCGGGATACGCAGTGGGTGCAGGATTTTCAGATCCTGGCAGGCAAGCGGATTTTGTTGACGGAAGATAATCCGGTCAACCAGCAGGTGGCCATCGATCTGTTGGAGATGGTCGGGTTGCAGGTGACGGTGGCCGGCAACGGCCTGGAGGCGGTTGAGGCCGTGCGCAAGCAGAGCTTTGATGCCATTCTGATGGATGTGCAGATGCCGGTGCTGGATGGCTATGATGCAACCCGCCGTCTGCGCAGTGAATTGGGGGTGACGGTCCCGATCATTGCCATGACCGCCAACGCCATGGTTGGTGATCGGGAAAAAAGTTTGCAGTCGGGCATGAACGATCATGTCTCCAAACCCATTGATCCGCAACATCTGTTTGGCACCTTGTGCAAATGGTTGTTGGGGGATGGGACAGTCAGCGGGGTGATCGCCCAGGCGGCAGCGGTGCAGACGGCAGGCAGCGCCCAAACGTTGCCGACGATTGCGGGCCTCAATCAGGCGGTCGCGTTGCGCCGTTGCGCCAATAACCCCCAGTTGTTGGAGCGATTGTTGCGCCGTTTTGCCGTCGATCAGCGGGATTTTGTCTTGCGTCTGCGCGAAAGTTGGCAGCAGGGGCAGCAGGCCGAGGCGGTGCGCCTGGCCCATACCCTGAAGGGTTTGGCCGGCAGTATCGGCGCCGAGGCGCTGCAGGAGGTGGCCTGGCGCTTGGAAAAAGGGTTGACGGAATCTTCGGCAGAGACAGAGCAGCTTCTGCAGGGGGTGGAAAAGGTGTTGCAACCGTTGTTGCAGGCCTTGGCGGCGTTGCCGGAGGGGCAACAGGGAGGGGCAGAACCGACGCGCCGTTGTGAAGTGACGCTGCAGACATTGCATGATTTGCTGGAGCCGTTCTGTGAACCACTCAAGGCGCGCCAGGCCAAGCTCTGCCAGGGGTTGCTGCAACCTTTGGAACAGGCCACCGTGCCACTTTTGTTACAGGGGCAGGTGCAAAATCTGCTGCGCTTGGTCAAAAAATACCGCTTCAAGGAGGCGGAAACCCAGTTACAGGAACTGTTGCGTCACTGCGCAAGCAATGAGCCATGATCGGAAAGGAAGCAGTCATGTCTGAAGAGCAAGCGGCGAAAATTTTTGTCGTGGATGATACCGAGACCAATATTGATATTCTGTTGGAGACGTTGGGCGAGATCTACGATGTGAGCGTGGCATTGGATGGGGTAACAGCGCTGGAAGATATTCCTGGACGCCACCCAGATTTGATTCTGTTGGATGTGATGATGCCGGAGCTGGATGGTTATGAGGTGTGCCGTCGCCTGAAGCAGGATCCAGAAACCCGCGACATTCCGGTTATCTTTGTGACCGCCAAGCAGGAGACCGAAGACGAAACCTATGGCCTGGAGTTGGGTGCGGTCGATTATATCACCAAACCGTTTAGTCCGGCGGTGGTGTTGGCGCGGGTGCGCACCCATTTGCAGTTGTTGCAGATGCGGCGCGAGTTGGCCCAGGCCAATGAGGTGTTGGAAGAGAAGGTGCGCCGGCGCACCGAGCAGTTGCACCAAAAAAACCTGGAACTGGAGCAGACCCGCCTGGAGATTATTCGTCGTCTGGGGCGGGCCGCCGAGTACAAGGATAACGAGACCGGTTTGCATGTCATCCGCATGAGTCAATACTCCCATTTGTTGGCTCTGGCGGCAGGCATGGGGGAAAAATGGGCCGAAACGCTGCTCAATGCCGCTCCGATGCATGACATCGGCAAGATTGGCATTCCAGATATCATTCTCTTGAAACCGGGCCGGTTGAGCGATGAAGAGTGGCAGATCATGCGTACCCATCCAGAGATCGGGGCCGGGATCATTGGCGAACAGTCCTCCGAATTGCTGGAGATGGCCCGTTCGGTGGCCTTGACCCACCATGAAAAATGGGACGGTTCCGGCTATCCCAACGGATTGCGCGGTACGGATATCCCTCTGGAAGCGCGTATCGTGGCCATTGCCGATGTGTTTGATGCCTTGACCACCAAACGCCCCTACAAACCGGCCTGGAGCATTGAACAGGCCACCAATTTACTGCGAGAGTGTGCCGGGAGCCATTTTGATCCCCAGTTGGTTCCTTTGTTTATCGATATTCTGCCGCAGGTGCTGGCCGTGCGGGAGAGTTGGAAAGAGCAGGAGTATGAGGAATCGATTGCCGACATGCGTTAGTCTGGCTTGGCTTGTTGGAGGGTTGTTCTGGGGGATGATCCCCTGCGTCCTGGCTGCCGAAGGCTGGGATCGGGAGCCCGTGCAACCTTTGCCGACCTGCACCCAGTTGACGCCAGACAAGGTGCAACTGGGGCGCGATCTCTTCCACGACAACCGTCTCTCTTTCAATAACAGCCGATCCTGTGCCAGTTGTCACCCGCTCGAGCAATGGGGCAGTGACGGGCAGCGTGTTTCGTTGCGGGCAGATGGTGCGCCAGCGACCATGAACACCCCCACGGTTTACAATGTGCGTTTTCAGATTGGCCAGTACTGGAACGGTCGGGTACGCACGCTGCAGGCATTGGTGGAAGAGAAGGTGCGGCTCGAGATGAACAGCACCTGGCCGGAGGTGGAAGCCAGGTTGACGGCGGATGAGCGCTATCGGTTGCGTTTTGCCCAGGTGTACCCTGATGGGGTGCGGGCGGCCAATATCCAGGATGCCCTGGCGGAGTTTCAACGTGCGTTGGTACTGGCCAACAGCCGTTTTGACCGCTATCTGCGCGGTGATAAGGAGGCCATCTCGGCGCAAGAGCGGGAGGGGTATCTGTTGTTCAAAGAGATTGGCTGTGCCTCTTGCCATCAGGGGATGAATCTGGGCGGCAACATGTATCACAAGTCGGGTCTTTTTCTGGAACGTTCCGGGGCGGTGGATCCGTCGGGTGCTGTTCCGGCAGAGGAGGATCAGGACCGCTTTCAGGTGACCGGCAACGATGAGGATTATCATGTTTTCAAGGTGCCATCTTTGCGTCTGGTGCTGCGCACGGCGCCCTATTTCCATGATGGCAGTGTGGCAACCTTGCCGGAGGCGGTACAGCGCATGGCCCGTCAGCAGTTGGGGCGCACCCTGAACGCGGAAGAGGTGGGCAAACTCGTGGCTTTTCTGGCGACCCTGGAAGGGATCCCGGCGGGAGCCTGCCCATGAAACGGGGGGGCGTTGTCCGTTGGCTGATTGGGGTGATCATCACGGGGGCGATGCTCTGGTTGGCCAACCAGACCGGTGTGGAAAAACTGCCCTATCAGCAGTTGGATGCGTTGGTGGTACGGGCGGCGGATATGGAGACGCGTATCAATCAGCAGTTGGTGCTGTCCCGTTTTGGCCTGTTGCCCCATTATGATGATACGGTCAGTTACCAGCAACAGGCGCTGGCGGCCCTGCAGCAGGCGCAACAGCGTTTGCAGTTGTTGGGGGCTGACTCTCAGGAATATCGACAGGCTTTGCTCCTTCTGCAGGAAGATCTGTTGCAAAAGCTGGCCTTGATCGAACAGTTCAAAAGCGGTCATGCCATCTTGAAAAATTCCATCTCCTATCTGCCGGTTATGGTGATGGAGCGTCTGACGGACAAACAAGACAGCCACTTTGCCGTTGGGGATCGGCAGGAGATGATCTCCCTGGTGGCGCTGTTGTCCGAGATGGTACTGCTCTCTGGCAATCCCGAAGAGGATGGCGTATTGCACAAACTGGAAGGACATGTGGCCGGTCTGGCCGCGCATCCCCGGTTTGCCGATTTGTTGGCGCATGTCATGCTGATTTTGCAGTGGAAACCACGCACGGATCAACTGCTTTACCAGATTCTCGATCTGCCGATTACCGACCGCTGGCACCGTCTGTTGCGCGTGGCTGCCGACCATCTGGAGCGGGATCAACAGGCGGCGGCTGGCTATCAGGTCATGTTGATCTGTGCCTCCTTTTTGTTGCTGTGGTTGCTGGGGGATGCCCTGTGGCGCCTCAAGCTCTCCGCCTCGCGGCAACTGCGCCTGCAGCGGGTAGTCGAGGAGAGCGTGGATGCCATCGCTACCACCGACCGCAGCGGAGTCATTCAGTATGTCAATCCGAGCTTTGCCCGTTTAAGCGGGTTGAGCCTCGCCGAGGTGGAGGGGCGCCATTTTTATGCATTGACCGATACCCTGCACGAAGCAGCAGACCGCGCGGCAATTCGTCAGGCCATCGAGCGTGAGGTGCCCTGGCAGGGTTTGATGCCGATTCACTGTTGTGGCAAAACGGCAGAGGGGTGTGGGGAGGTGCGTTGGCAACAGGTGCGTCTGACCCCCATCGTTGCCAAAAAGGGGCGCCTGGATGGTTTTGTTCTGCTGGCCCACGATATCAGCCATCTGAAACAGACGGAAGAGGCGTTGCGACAGGCCAAAGAACGGGCGGAAGCAGCCGACCGGGCCAAAGGGGTGGTCAACGATATTTTGCAGCTTTCTCTGCTGTCCGAGCCCTTGGCGGTGATCATGCAGCACGCCTTGCAGCGTATCCTGACCATTCCCTGGTTGCCGGTGGAGCGGCGTGGGGCCTTTTTTCTCAAGGTGGAGGGGCAGGATCGCCTGGTGATGACCGCACAGGTGGCGTTGCACCCGGAGTTGTTGCGCCGTTGTGCCCGCATTGCGCTGGGAGAATGTCTGTGTGGTCTGGCCGCCCAGCAGGGTGAGATGCTCTTTGTCGAGCAGGTGGATGAGCGCCACGTGATCGGCTTTGAGGGGATGCAGCCGCATGGTCATCTGTGTCTGCCGATCAAGTCGGGTGAACAGTTGCTGGGAGTATTGAACCTCTATCTACGCAGTGGTGCCCGGCGGGAAGATGTGGCCAGCGATTTTCTGACCTTGGTGAGCACGACGCTGGCCGGCTTGATCGAGCGCAAACGGGCCGAAGAGATGCTGCAGAAGCTCTATCATGCGGTGGAAGAGAGTCCGGTGACGGTGGTGATCACCGATTTGCAGGGCATCATCGAGTATGTCAATCCCAAGTTCAGCGAAAATACCGGCTACTCCCGCGAAGAGGCCATTGGTCAGCACACCCGGATCTTGAAATCAGGCCATACCCAGAGCGCGGAGTATCAACAGCTCTGGGAGGCCATTCTGTTGGGCCAGGAGTGGCATGGCGAGTTTAAGACCCGCAAAAAAAATGGCGACTGTTTTTGGGAATCGGTATCGATTTCGCCTGTACGGGGCCTGAATGGTGAGATTACCCATTTTGTGGCCGTCAAAGAGGACATCACTCTGCGCAAGGAGATGGATCAGCAACTGCGCGATGCCAAACAGTCTGCCGAAGAGGCCAGTCGGGCCAAAAGCGAATTTTTGGCCAACATGAGCCATGAGATTCGCACGCCGATGAATGCCATTATTGGCATGACCGGGTTGTGCCTGCGCACGGTGTTGACGGGCAAGCAGGAGGAGTATCTGCGCAAGATTGACCGGGCGGCGCACTCTTTGTTACGCATTTTGAATGATATTCTTGATTTTTCCAAGATTGAGGCCCGCCGTCTGGAGATGGAGCGGGTTATCTTTCCTTTGGCGGAGGTGTTGGAGCATCTGGCCACGGTATTGAGCCTGCCTGCCGAGGAGAAGGGTTTAACCCTGAGCATCACGCAACAGGCGGAGGTGCCGCCCCGTCTGATCGGCGATGCACTGCGCTTGCAGCAGGTGTTGCTGAATCTGGCGGGCAATGCGGTCAAATTTACCGAACGGGGCGCGGTGCGTATTGGGGTGCAGGTGGAGGAGCGCTGGACAGAGCAGATCCGCTTGCGTTTTGAGGTGCAGGATAGCGGTATCGGCATGAGCGAGGAGGCGCAGAAAAAGCTGTTTCAATCCTTCTCGCAGGCGGACAGTTCCACTACACGCCGTTATGGGGGTACCGGGTTGGGCTTGTCGATCAGCCGTCATCTGGTGCAGATGATGCAGGGCAGCATCACGGTGCGCAGTCAACCGGGGCAGGGCAGCACCTTTGCCTTTACCGCTCTTTTTGCCCTGCCTTCCGCAGAAGAGGAGGCAGCGGCTGTCGCTGCCGAAGGGTATGGTCGTCATCCCTTGGAAAAATATACGGAACTGTTGCGTGAGGTCAGTCAACGGGGGCCTTTGTTGTTGGTGGAGGATAACGCCTTCAACCAACAGGTGGCCCAGGATTTGCTGGCGTTGGCGGGGTTTACGGTGCAGGTGGCCGAAAATGGTCAGGAAGCCCTGCAGGCGTTGCAGGCGGGCTCTTTTATTGCCGTGTTGATGGATCTGCAGATGCCGGTGCTGGATGGTTATGAGACCACCCGGCGCATTCGCGCCAAGGCAGAGTGGGCGCAGTTGCCGATTCTGGCCATGACTGCCAATGTGATGGCCGGGGAGCGGGAACAGTGTTTGGCGCTGGGCATGAACGACCATCTGGCCAAACCGATTGATGTGGACCAGTTGTTTCAGGCGCTGTTGCGCCATTTGCACCCGGCAGGTTTGGCGGCGTTGCCGGTGCTGCGCGCGCAGGGGGGCAAGGAGGAGACAGAGGAAACGCCCACCACCTTGCCCGGTTTGGCCTGGCAGGGCGCCTTGGCCCGTTTGGGGGGCAACATGGGGCTTTATCTCCAGTTGATCTCCCGTTTTCTGGAGGGGCAACAGCAGGCAGATCAGCAGTTGCGCCTGTTGCTGGAACAGGGCGAGCATGCCGCTGCCCAGCGCCTGTTGCATACCCTGAAGGGGGTGGCGGGCAGTGTGGGGGCGGTTCGTTTGCAGGAGTGTGCTGCCGCCTTGGAAGAGGCGATGCATGGCGGTCATCTGCCTGATGAGGAAAAATTATTGCATCTGTCGATTCTGTTGCAGGAGGCGGTGCAGTCCCTGGCCAAGGGGTATGCCCAGTTGCGTGGCGAGGGGGGCGCAGCGCCAGAGGGGCAGAGCGACATGCGACCAGAGTCCCTCTTGGCCCTGGTCAATGAAATGTTGCCCCATTTGCAGGCCAGTCGTCCCAAACCCTGTTTGCCCATGCTGGCCGAGATGCGTGCCTGTGCCGGACAGGGGGAGGTGTTGGCCATGGTGGAACGCCTGGAACAGCGTCTGCGCAAATATCGCATGAAGGAGGCGTTGGGCGAACTGGAGGCGCTGCACAGTCACCTGCAGGGGTGAGTGCGCCGACTCCGCCATGTTGCAAGCGATTGATGCGGTTCCGAGAAAATCAATTAGACAAAACTGTATCCGTTATTGTCCTGATGTGATCCAAATAATATTTAAATTTTCTCTCTTCATACTCAAATAGCACCGTGCCTCTCTGTTCGATTTCGCGCAAGTGGGCTTCCAACTTTGTCACATATGTGTGTTTGTTACTGTTTTCTGCGGATTCCCAAGCGCACATGATCTGGATAAAACGTGTAAAGTAGGATTCATCCTGCTCACTCTCGATTTTATTATACAAATTGGAAGATAGAGTACGCAACAGCTGTGCCTTTTCTGGTGAAAACACGGCAGTATTTGGCTCTATATGACGATGATGTAAGTAGATACTGCTCAAATTGACCACAATCTGTCGGTACAGGCGTCCTTCCCAAGAGGGAACCGTTTCTTGTGCCGCAATACGGTCAGGAATATTGGCAATTGTGGGTTGATCAAGGAGAACCCAAAAGCCATCCCAAATTTGTTGCAGGGGCGCTATTTCTCGGACGGACCAGGGTCCGCCATTTTCAGAAAAAGCGTTGTGGTTCAGTACTACTGCCGACAAGGCCAAGCGCTCAGCATCCAAGCGCCAATCGGTCTCATTGGGGTGTGCCTGTTGCCAATGGTGGCGGGCCAACTCTAAGAACTTTAAGGCACTTGCTACATCCTCCTGGGAACGGCAGCTATGGCGTATGGCGGCTGCATGAAAATAGGCTGCTTCATGCGGATACTCACCCCGGTTGTTATCGGCATCTTTATAAGCAAGTTGACAGTACTCCCTGCAAATGTCCCACTTGCTGGCATCGGCAGCAATCATGGCATGGGTAAGATTGAGTATGTAGGGGGTCATTTTGCCCTGTTTTTCCCGCACAAATTTCAGGACATTCCCTTTTAAAGCCAGACGCAACTGTTTGTGATAATCCATAAAATCATCATTATTTTGGTCATCAAAACGCAAAGCGATGGCTACCCGTCCACTGGTGCGGGAGGTGCCTCTCTTTTGATTTTCAAACAACTCTTTTAATAATTCTGCAAATCCTGACATAAATCCAAGGATACTGTAGGCTCCCTGCAGATGGCTAAAAAGCTCCTTCACGCGCTGCTGTAAAAGCGTCCCTACATCCTGACGCATGAGAAGTTCTGCTACCCGATGGGAGATATTATCTGGTTCCAAACGCGCTCGCTCAATCGGTTGACTCACCGCAGTGGCGTTGAGAATTTCGGTCCATTGACTGGTAATCTCCTCCACCAATGCTCCCAACTCTTTTTTATTTCTTAAACCCAACAGAGTAATCAAACCGGGGGTTGACTTGGCCGGAGGATATTGAATGGTACGCAAAGCTGCAAAATATTCCTCTGGTTTCTTGAAAATCCAAGTGATGGGATTGAAGAGTCGGTCCAACAAAGTTGTCAAATTGTCTACCGCATCTCTGGTCGATCCAAGCGATTTTGAAATAACAAAAGGAATAAATTGGCGAGGATGCCGCAATATGTGTTCTTTGCGCACATCTGGATCGGCTAAATTTTTTCGGTACAACTCATAAGCGTGCAGGATACCTTCATCCCCGGTCAGCAAATGGACGCGACAGGGTGTTGCACCCTCGCTTTGCCTTTGCCGCAACTCATCATTGGCACTCACCAGCCAAGCCAAAGCTTGAGCGTCCCTTTTAATGCGAGGAAGAGGCCTAGATTTTGATTTTGTTTCGCTCAGCAGTTCAGTCCAAGTTGCAGCAGATTCTGCCAACGCTTCCGCATCCAAATAGGGCAAGAGTTTTGAAGTTTCAGCGTTAAGCAGACGGTCTTCCGTACCCAATCGAGCCAAACGTTTCAACTCTGTTTGTGGTGAGGGAAGCTCCCCATCATACAGCACAGACATAAGATCAGGAGCTTGTTTAATAATATCAGCAACACTCTTCGCATCTGCCTCTTTAGAAAATTGCTCCAACAGTTCACATAATTTGTGACTCTGACGCTGCGCACTATCCATCTGCCCAAAAGCTTTTTGACTAATTGCATCCGTCATGCCCAACAACTCATCAACATGGGGCGAAACCATGTAGAGTGGTTGGTTTATAGGTGTCAATCCTCTGGCAAGAAACAGATAATCCCCTATGCGATAAGCCAACGCCCGCAGGTCTTCCCCACTGTCGCGAAAAATATGCACATATTTCTCATTTTCAGGAGGATTGATGAAGAGTTTGACCACATCTGTATCAACTACATAAAGGATTGTTCCTCCCAAGGCACGGAAAAGCTCATCCTCGCGCACCCGTTCCAATTCCACACGCAGTCGGGCCAAATCCTGGCAAAACCGTACCCACTCGGTCTGTTGATCATGACTGTCCATGGAGACTCCTTGCGTTGTCACTGTTGGGAATACGCAATAGATTTTCTCGCAGTTTGTTCAATCCTGGCATGGCGCGTTCCAACTGTCTTGTCTGAGTTTCAGCAACAGATCCTGCGGGTAATGCGCAATAATGATTGTGTATTTCGTAAGGCGTGTAAGTCAGGCTGCGTGGCACCATCATCTGCAAAACGCTGTAAAAAAGATTCTCTTTCTTAGACTCTTTCTCCGGTCCGTTTATGGTTACCCATTCACTCTCACTGTTTCTCTTGCGTATCACGTACTGATCACCAGTGTTACGCAATTGATAGGGGGACCATGTTTCGGCGACCAGAGCTTGCAAGAACCAATTGTCTGCCAGTCGGAGAGAGTGCTCCTTACGGTCAACCAAACGCAAGTGCTGCAACTGCTCTGCCAGCATCGTGATGGACACCACCTCAGCAAGACGAATGATCATGCGTTGCGGAAAGTCTGAGGGGTTGCTCTGCAATAGACGCTGAAAATGGGGCTGCGCCCATTTGAGACATTTTGACAACCGGATATCGCCGTTCCGACACAATGAGAGAAATAAAAGTGGCGCATCATCGGTGGGAAGTTGGTCATGCTGGAGCAATTGACTCCACAAAAGGTGCATCTGCGGCTCGCCATGGTAAGAGCAGAGAATATTGACCACCCTGGCAAAACAGTGTCGGGCTTCACGGGTCAAGCCGTTGGTTAAATATTTTTCATCCAGAATCTTTCCAAGTGGTTCAATCATTCCACTGGCACGGATATTTACCCCCAAATGGACCAACTGCCACAAAATATTTGCCCAAGCATCACGGCGGGGACAGTTGATCAGCGCCTGCACCAACCCCTCTTCAAAGGCTTTTCTGCCCGCGCCGGAGAGTTTGTCATATACATCTGCCAACTGTGTCCACAGAGAGGGACCTGTTACCGAAAGCAAAAACGAAATGGGCACAAAAGCCTGATGCCGATATGCAGGATCATACCAGTCCTTGAAGCCGCCAAGCAGCCATTCGGCATATTCTGGCGCACTTTTCTCGTTCAGTACGTCACGTTGTTGCTCTCTCAGCTCAGGCATCTTTGCTCACTGCGTATTGCTCCATCAGGGTTTGCAATTGTTTGATCACCTCTGCAAGATCCAGGCCTTGACAGAGTAACGTAGCAAAATGTTCATCTCTCAGATCATTTTCCGTGCGATCAGTGGAACTTGTTCTACCTTCCGACAATCCCTTGACAATACCGACCGCGCTCCATTTCCAGCCCATATCCTGGTGGAATCGCGAGCGCGCAACGACTGCTTCAGGCAAGCCATCCACCTTCCCAGAGTTGGCACCTGGGGGCCAGACAAGGGCCAAATCTGCTGTACGCCCCCAATTATCAGCTGCTTCACAATCAGGCCGGGCCTTGAATCTGCTATGGCTTGCCGCTTCAATGAAAGTGGGCGCGGCAAACACCGCGTTTCCCATAATGCTGCCTGGGCAATACAACTCCAATAGCACTTCGCCGGGTTGATGGTGCGGCAATCCCAGAATGTCGCGCAGCCTGTCCGCAAGTGAACTGTTCGTACTGTTACATTCTTTGCGAAGTTGATCAACATGCATTTTAGGTGCTACCCAAAACAAGGAACTGCTTGGGCTTCCCACAGAGGCACCCGGCGCAAACAGTTGCTGATTGGCAGAGAGATTTTCAAGATCCAACAGATGGGATGCGCTGACCTCGCTGACCGGTAATGGAATCAGTTTGGCATTGAGTGCTACCGGGTCAAAGAGAAAATGGGTTGCTGTCTCCCAGGTCACGATGGTGCTGACAGCATCTACCGGCTGTGGCTTTCCTTGACGCAGAAAGCGCAGATCTTTACGCGCATGCAGTACGTTGACCATCATTTCGATCAACTCCTCCACGCTTGCCCCCTGATCCAAGCCGGAAAAGGAAAAATAGCTGACGCAGGCGTTCAAATATGCTGCAATGTGTTGTTCGGTCAGAGACCGGGTGCTGAGTGCATGTTCGATATTGGCCAGAACAATACGCCCTCGCGCGGTGGCGTGCAAAGCCTCAAGCATCTTCTTGGCATATGTTTCAGACATGCTTCTTGGACCAAAATGTTATCTTATTTTTCCATGTGCAGTGGCCGCACCAACATGTTCTGACCACGAATACACCCAGTGACATCGTCGAACTTTTGAGTGACCATTCGGTCGGTTTCTGATAGGATAAAATTAACTTTAATGATTATTAACTCTTCTTGGATCCTCTTCAAAACCACCTATCACATTTATAAATTTTCAGTGCACGGAAGTCAACAAAAATTAATCCAGGTCTAAAGTTTTTTTTGATCTCCTGTCGGTTGGGTTGAAGAACGTGAGTGCATTCCCATTGCTTGCCAGCTCACCCCTCTTTCATCGTCACCCGTGTCACCACCGTATTGCCGTTGCCCTGATACTCCAGGCTGTCAAAACTGGCCGCCTTGGACATGGCCACACCCCGGCCATGCAGGTCGAAAGCCCGCTCTGGGCTGAACGCCAGATAGGGCTGCCAATCAAAACCGTTGCCCTGATCGATGATGGTTACGGTAAACGCAGCGCTGCTTTTTTCCAGACGGACCGTCACATAACGCTCCCGATAGGGCGAACGTTGCAGACGGGTTGATACCTCTTCGTGCCACAGGCTGTTCAGAACCAGTTGGCTTTTTTCGGCATAGGTGATGCCCAGGTTGCCATGCTCAATGGCGTTGATCAGCAACTCCGAATAGCCGCCAATGGTCCGTTCCGGTTGTTGGCTGACCTCCGCCAACAGCAGAGCGATCTTTTCCGCCTCCGGCAAGGTTTGCAACTGGAACTCGGCCCCGCGCAGCAGATGCAGGGCCATGGTTTTCTGGCCAATCAGATTGCGCAACTCCCGCTTTTGTCGGATGTCGCGCAGGGCGTTCTGGATCACACAGCGCAACACATTGCCCGGTGAGGGCTTGGTCAAATAATAATAGGCCCCCGCCGCCAAACCCGCCGCAATCTCCTGTTGCCGATCATGCCCAGTCAACATCACCACCGGCAACTCGCGAAAACGACTGTCCGCCTTCAGGCGTTGCAGCAACTCCATGCCATCCATGCGCGGCATCTGCCAATCCAGCAGGATCAAATCGAAAGATCCCGGCTGCTCTTCCAGACGCTGCCAGGCATCCAGACCATCCTCCGCCGCACTGACTTGGTAGTCCGCCTCCCGCAACAGATCTTCGGTAAAGGAACGCATGAAATCATCATCATCCACGATCAATAACCGTTCGTTCATTCATTGTCTCCGTTCTGCTGCAAAAACAATTCGATGGCCTGTTGGCTCTCCAGCAGCAGTTCCTGCAACTGCGGCCATAATTGCATGGTGCACATCTCCCGGTCTCCCTCTTTGGCACCTCTTTCGGTTGCCTGCAGATGCTCGCCCAGGCGCAGCGCCCCCACCATGCGGGCGGCTGATTTGAAAGCATGCGCTACCTGGGCCACCTTGTCCAGCGCCGCATGGTCCAGCGCCTCCTGGATGGCCGCCATCTGTGGCGGGGCACTGAGCAAAAATTTACGCAGCAGACGCCGCTGCATCTCCGGGTTTTCGCCCACCATGCGGGTCAGGGTGTTGGCATCCCACACAGGGAGAGCATCCACCTCTGCCGGGTCAGAAGGCGTGGCCGCTGGCCTCTGCTCCGCTGCCTCTTTCTTGATCGGGTGCAACGGCAACCATTTGTTGAGCATGGCCCCCAGTTCATGAATGCGCAGAGGCTTGGCCAGATAATCATCCATGCCGTGCGCAATGCAACGCTCTGCCTCACCCTGCAGGGCGTTGGCCGTGACAGCAATGATCGGGCGATGGCTGCCAGGAGCCTCCTCCTGCAAAATGGCCGTGGTGAGCGAAAATCCATCCCGATTCGGCATGTGACAGTCGGTCAACAGCAGACCATAACGGCCACTGCGCCACATCGCCAAGGCAATCTCCCCATCCTCGGCCACCTCCACCGCATAGCCCAGAATGTGCAACTGTTCGCTGATCACCTCGCGATTGATCTCGTTATCCTCCGCCAGCAAAATCAAGCGACCGGCAGCACTGGCCTCTTCGACAGTGGGGAGCGGTTGTCGGGCCCGCTTGCGCCGTTCCGTCATGGCGACCATGGCGCTGGGTTTCAATAATCCACCAGCCACCGCCAAATGGGAGACCAACTCCTGATAGACCAGTGGCGTGGCGCTGATCGTGACCGAGTCTGACCAGGAGGCCGATTTGGGGTTGCGCATCAGGCGTACCAGACGAACCCCCGCCGGCAAGTCGTGGGGGGTGACTGTACTGTCATCCAGCAACAACAGGGCCGGTTGTGGTGCGGTTGCCGCGTTTTGCCAGTGGGCCAGCAAGGCGTTCCAGTGGCGAAACAGTTGGGTGTGCGCGCCGGCAGCCCGGCAGTAGTCGTCCAGAATTTCGGCATAAACCGCATCCGGGGCGACGATGGTGAGCGCAAGTCCCTGCAGATCGGGTTCCGGGTTGAGCGGGCGGTCGGCAGGGGGGGGTAGCGCCGTGATGGGCAGGATGACGGAAAACTCAGTCAGCGTGCCGGGCACACTATGTACGCTGATGCTGCCGCCCATCAATTGGACCAGACGTTGGGTGATGCTCAGTCCCAGGCCGGTACCACCAAATTTGCGCGAGGTGCTGGCATCGGCCTGACTGAAGGGTTGGAAAAGTTTTTTGATATTTTTCTGAGAGATGCCAATGCCGTTGTCGCGGATGCGCAGCACCAATTGTGTAGCGTTTTGCATGTTGCTGTGTGCTTCGGCGCGCACAGCCACACGGCCCTGTTGTTGTGCATTACTGCTGGTAAATTTGACCGCATTGCCGACCAGATTGAGGATGATCTGCCGCAGTCGGGTCGGATCGGCCAAAATCCAACGCGGCAGACGGGGGTCCACGTAGACGGAGAGATCCAGGGTTTTGCCGTTGGCGCTGGCATACATGAGTTGTACGGATCCTTCGACCACCTCGCGCAACAGGGTGGGGGTGTGCTCCACCACCATCTTTCCGGCCTCAATCTTGGAAAAATCAAGAATATCGTTAAGAATATTGAGCAGGCTGGTGGAAGACTCCTGGATGGTGGCCAGCATGCGGCGCTGCTTGGCATTCAGTTCACTTTGTTGAATCAGATCGACCATGCCGATGATGCCATTCATGGGGGTGCGGATTTCGTGGCTCATGTTGGCCAAAAAGTCCGATTTGACCCGTGCCGCCTCTTCGGCAGCCTGTTTGGCCTGCTGCATGGCCAGTTCGCCACTCTTTTGATCGGTAATGTCGATCACCGTACCGGTCATCAACTGCGCCTGGCCTGTGCTGTCTCGTTGCGAGACATAACCGCGCACGTTGAGCCAGTGCAGACGGTTCTCTGGTTGTGGGACGGCAAAGGTGCTGTTGAAAAATTCACCCTCTCCGGCGATGGTGCCCCGCAGTTCAGCCAGTGTGGCATCGATTCGATCGGCATGCTGCGGAGCCTCTGCCTTGATCTGTTCCAGGCGTTGAAACAGTTCGCTCATGCGATACGATTTGTCGGTATGGGTGGAGGAGGGCATGCCGAGCAGACGGGCGGTGGTATCCAGGGCGTGGAAGGTGTCCTCTTCCGAAAAGTCGATCCACCAGGCCCCCACCGAGGCCGACTCCAGCGAGCCATAAACCAGTTGGTTGAGGATACGGATACGGCTTTCGGCTTGCCTCTTTTGACTGACATCCCGAAAAACCACTGCCGCGCCAAGCAACTCCCCCTCCTGGCGCATGGGCACTGAACTGTACTCCACGGCAAAGCTGCTGCCATCCTGGCGCCAGTAGACTTCATCTTCGGTATGGCTGGCGATGCCATCCTGCAGGGCTTTGCGGGTCGGACATTCACGACCCGGATAGCGTTCGCCATTGGCATGGGAGTGGTGCAGGGTGGCATGCATGGGTTTGCCGATCAATGCATCGGGTTGCCATCCCAGCATGGTGAGGGCGGCCTGGTTGGCAAAGGTGATACTGCCCGTGGTATCCATGACCAGAATACCGTCTGCGACAGAGGCCAGAATCAAGGCATGGCGCGCCTCGGAGGCCCGTAACGCCTCTTCCATCTGTTTGCGGGCGGTCGTGTCCGATACGGTTCCAACCATGCGGGTTGCCTTGCCATCCGCATCCTGGGCAACGATGGCCCCCCGTGACATGAACCAGCGCACCTCACCCTCTTTGGTCATGGCGCGATATTCGGCAACGTAGCGTTCCTGTTCGCCCATTTGGCAGGCCCGTCCCAGTTGCAGAACCCGTTCCCGGTCGGCAGGATGAATGGTGCTCAGCCAAAAGGAGCGGTGCAGGGGTTCAATTTCTGCCAGCGTATAGCCGAGCATCTCCGCCCAACGTGCGTTGACGACCATGCTGCCAGAGAGCAGATCCACGTCCCACAGTCCCAGGTTGCCGCCCTCCAGTGCCAGACTGAGACGCTGTTCAATCTGGCGGCGCTCCTCTACCTCGCGACTTAAGTGGTGGTTCCATTTCAAAACCAGCGCCAGAACCAGAATACCGCCCCCCATGCCCAACAGCGATTGCCAGAAAGGCATGGCAGACGTGACGGAGGCCGTGGTTGCATTGGGATCATCCAGAGCCCAGGCCGCCAGTCGCGGAGTCAAACAGAAAATGAGTGTGCAAACAAGAGAGAGCAAGAACTGTGCAGCGGGGCGGATTGTGTTTTGCTGAGATTCGGCAGTTTTGTTCATCAGCGCAGTCCCAGGTCGGGGATGGCATCCACCACCACGCGGGTGCCAGAGACGATTTTGACAATATCCGCGCCCACCCGGACCACCCGATAGCCGTTGCCTACCCCACCCAGTTGCTGCAGCAGATCAGCGGGCAGAGGTTCCTGGGGCAGATCAACGGGCAAAGGATAGCCTTTGCTCCATTTTTTTGCCTCTCCGGGGGGGCGGCAGCCGTGGTGTTGTTTATGGAGCCCTCGTGGACAGGGGCGATTCTCCGGGTAGGCGCTACTGAAATGGTTGCGCACAATTTCAATGTGCTGTTCGGAAAAATGGCGTACAGGGCGCTCTGGTGGTGTGGGTCGTGACAGTCGGCTTGTGCCAGCCTGTCCTGTTGCAGCAGCCCCGGTTTCGGGTAAGGTATCGGCCAACAGGGGGGAGAGCATACCCAGGTGCACGGCTATCATAAAAAACAGCGTTGACAAAGAGCAAAAATGGCGCGGCATGAATGGATGACTCCGATGGTACAACCCGCAACAGATTCCAAACAATACAATATCCCCCACTAAATGAAGCCCAATCTAGCCGATTCGTGCAAAGAAAGCAAATTGGCTCGTATAACGCCCCCGGGTAATGCTATTGAATGGCGTTCTGGCAAGGCGGCATGCCTCGCTTTGTCGGGGGGCGACAGGCATAATATGGACGCATCGAAAAACCATTTGAAAATAAATCTTGAACGGCTTGGTCATGCCAGAGGTGCAGTGATGATGAATGATACCCGTTGGAAACAACGTTTTGACAACTTCGACCGGGCATTTGTGCTGTTGCGGGAGGTGCAGGAGCGGGGTCTGGCCAGCCTTTCCCAATTGGAAAAGGAGGGGGCCATCCAGCGTTTTGAGTTTGCCTTTGAGTTGGCTTGGAAAACGCTCAAAGATTACCTGGAAGATCAGGGGGTGGAAATAAAAGAAGCAACACCCCGTAAAACCATCAAGGAGGCTTTTTCCGTTGGCATATTGCCTGATGCGCAGGTTTGGATGGAGATCCTCCAATATCGGAACCTATTGTCGCACAGGTACGATTTCAAGACTTTTGACGATGCACTGAATAAAGTCTCGGAGAGTTATTTTGCAGCATTTGATCGGTTGCATGAATTTTTTCTGCTGCGTCTGGTGGAAGATGAGTAATACCGGTTTGAGTGATCGGGAACTGGCTTTGCTGCAGGCTGTTTTTCGACAGGTGCCGGAAATCAGGATGGTCATCGTGTTCGGGTCGCGTGCCAAGGGCAACTACCGGCCTCAGTCAGATGTGGACTTGGCTCTGGTAGGGGTGGCAGATGCACTCAAGGCGGAAGCAATCGCTTCCGTTCTGGATCAACTGCCCATGCCATACACGTTCGATGTCAAAGCCTACGACGGTATCCGCTACCCGCCTTTGCTGGAACATATCAACCGGGTGGGCGTGGCAATCTACCATGCGGATAAACACGCTGCAGTCCAGCCAGAAGACAGGGAGCCAGTCGTGCGGGAAGCGATGTGGGGATTTCCTGGCAATTACTGATTTGCTAATTTTCGATATGCCTCAGCAGAAAGCCAGCCTGTTACCACCTTCTGAAATGATTTATCATTCATGAAGCGGGCAAAAATCTCTTCATTCTGATCCATGCGCTCGACAAAGAGAGCTTCCAGCAGGTTTTTGAAGACCAGTTCAAACTTGTCCTCTGGATTGACTGCGGCAGCCTGTCTGAGTCCATCATCCGCTATGGCATCCGCTACAATTTGATCAAAAAAGAGCTGATCGGCCTGGTTGAAATCGGTTCCAAACCGCTCATTGACCACATCGATCAGACGGGAAAGGGGCACGGGTTCCTCACGGGTTACTCCCGAACCAACCTCGGTGGGACCATCCAAACGCCGGGAGTCTCCTTCACGCAAGCTGATTGAGCCTTCGCTGATTTTTTGAATGCGGTAGTATTCGAGCCTGACCTCATCGTCAAACTGGTAGGATGATCCGCTGTGTCGTTTTGGCAATTTTGCCGCCAAATGGCGCAGGAAGACATAGAGTTTTTCCAGGTCGGAATCCTGGTAGGGAATCATTTGGCTCAGAAAGGAATACAGGTTGCGGAAGGCTTGAATTTTTCCTCGAAGAAGCTCGGACCCATCCTCGTTTTCTTGTTGAAGGACAGTAAATCGGGACACGGCAGGATCCAAGGCTGAATGCATAGACTGATGGTCAGACAGGCTCTGTCGTTGCTTCGGCTTGAAATAAACGGCGCAGAATCGTTCGACCTCTTCGGGCAGATAGATGCCGGAGGCATCCAATTCGCCCTTGATTGCATACATCCTGGCAGGGTCAACCTCCTCGCCCATTGCCGCGCCTTCGTAGTAGGTTTTGAAGGCTTCGCGGATCTCATCCCGGTCATTGACAAAATCAAGGACGAAGGTCTCTTCCTTGAGTGGGTGGATGCGGTTGAGACGGGACAGGGTCTGAACAGCTTGAATGCCTGCCAGGCGCTTGTCCACGTACATGGTGTGGAGAAGCGGTTGATCAAACCCGGTCTGATATTTTTCGGCCACCAGCAACACTTGATAGTCCTGGGTTGCAAAGAGGTCAGGCAGCTCTTTTTCACGCACACCGAGGTTCATGCCCTCTTCGGTGTAGGTGACATCCCGAATTTTGTCATCGAGCACGGTTCCAGAGAAGGCAACCAGGGATTTGATTGGGTAACCTGTTTGCTGAATGTACCGGTCAAAGTTCTGCTTGTAGCGCACCGCCTCCAGTCTTGAACCGGTTACCACCATGGCCTTGGCCCGGCCACCGATTTTGTGTTGGGATGCCGCGTGGAAGTGTTCCACCATCACCTCGGTCTTTTGGGCGATGTTATGAGGATGGAGTTTGAGAAAACGGGCCAAGGCACGGGCTGCCTTTTTCCGTTCGACGTTGGGGTCTTCCTCGGTTGCTTTGAGCAGGCGGAAGTAGGTGGCATAGGTGGTATAGTGCTTTAGGACATCCAGGATGAATCCCTCTTCAATCGCTTGTCGCATGGTGTAGCGATGGGAGGCCCGGCCTTGGTTGCCAAATACGGCCATGGTCTTGTGTTTGGGGGTGGCGGTGAAGGCAAAGAAGCTGATATTGGCCTGTCTCCCACGCTTGGCCATGCTGCGGAACAGCTCCTCAAAATCCTCCCGTCCTTCCTCGGCAGCGCGCTCTTTGGCCTCCTGGCGCAGCCGTTCCCCACCAAGAACCTCCTTTAAATCGGTAGCCGTTTCTCCCCCCTGGGAGCTGTGCGCCTCATCAATGATCACCGCGCACCGACGAACTGGCAGTACCCCGTGGCCGGGCGTGCCCTGTTCCTCAGCCATCTTGATCAATTGCCTGGTCACAAAAGGGAATTTCTGCAAGGTGGTAATGACGATGGGTACTGCTTTTTCCAGGGCTTCCGCCAGTTGACGCGAACTTTCATCAATTTTTTGGACAACACCATGGCGATGCTCAAATTGATAGATGGTATCCTGAAGCTGTTGATCCAGAACAATCCGGTCTGTCACCACAATGACGGTATCAAAAACCCGTTCGTTTCCGTCGTTGTGGAGCGATGCCAGGCGATGCGTCAGCCATCCAATGGTGTTGCTCTTGCCACTGCCCGCCGAGTGTTCGACAAGGTAATTGTGTCCTACGCCATCGTTGCGCGCCGAGGATTCCAGAAAGCGCACTGCCTCCAACTGATGAAAACGCGGGAAGATCATGGTTTCTTTTTTAACCTTCCGCCCTTTGTCATCGCGCTTTTCATCCTGTTGCAGGTGGATGAAGCGGGCAAGGATGTCAAGCAGGCTCTCTTTCTGCAAAACCTCCTCCCACAAATAGGCCGTCCGATAACCCCGTCCCAGAGGGTCCAGAGGATTGCCCGCGTCACCATCGCACCCCCGGTTGAAGGGCAGAAAATAGGTAGATGGTCCGGCCAAGCGGGTGGTCATGAACACCGCGTCGGTATCCACCGCGAAATGGACCAAGGTACGCCGTTTGAACTCAAAAATGGGTTCACGGGGATCCCGGTCTTTGCGGTACTGCTGGATGGCCTGTTCGACCGTCTGGCCGGTAAGCGGGTTTTTCAGTTCGATGGTAACCAGGGGAATGCCGTTGACGCTGAGGAGAAGATCCAGGGAGTGTTCCGTGCGGGTGGAAAAGTGGAGTTGGCGGGTAATGCCGATTCGATTGGCCGCATAATGGGCCTCAAGTTCTGGATTAAGTCCGTGCGCTGCCTTGAAATAGGCCACGCGCACTGTGCGGCCATAGCATTTAAATCCATGGCGCAGGGTGGCGAGTGAACCATGGGTATTCATCCATTTGGTCAGATCAAGGAGAATCTGTTCGCCCGTCTTCTCGCCGTGCAATGACTCCAGTGCTGTCCACGCCTTGGGTTGGGTTTCCCGGATAAAGGCCAGCACGGTTTCAGGGAACAGAGCCAACTCCTGGTTGAAGGCGTTGGAAGAGAGTGAAACGTAGCCGTTATTGAGCAAATGTGCTTCGATGACGGTTTCAAAAGCGGCTTCGCAGGTACGCTTCATCAGCACCCCCTCCCTGTCCGAGAAGTGAGAGACATGCACGGCCATGCAGGTAAAGTCCATTGATATATCATGTGAAATCACTCTCTGCAGCAATACGAACCTTGCTCAGAACACGCGCGCGAATTTCAGTGTAGATGTCGATTCCAATCGCAGCATCGACCTCAAGTGTTATTGCAAGCGCGTATGGCACGGAGCCAGCAAGTCCCTTAGCGTCTTCACGACAACTGACGTGAATGATGACCTCATCGCCATCCACAAAGGCCGCCACCTCTTCACCTTCGAAAACCTCGTGCTGAACCGTTCCTCGCTGGACGGCTTTCCATGCCGTAATATTTCTTTTGAGGAGTTTGTCGCTGCCAACCGCTAACTTTGATTTTGGGGTCGTAAACCAGAGGTGGGCTTGGCGCCATCGATGGTTCAGAGGTTGAATGGGCGTCATCCACGTCAGAGTGATCGCCAAACTGCGCCAGCCACGTTGACCACTGAGTGATGGTGGCAGGGGAAATCGGTGCTCAACACCGGTGTTGACGGCAAGTTTTCCTCCGGCAAGCATGGTGACACGGGATGCGGTGCATGCGCACACCGCATCCTGGTCAACACGACCGTAACCCAAAAATCTCGTGAGTTGCTCTGGGAGTTTATTACCGTTGTCGGGAGTTCGAAACAATTTCTGATAAGTGGCACCAGGTTCTCCCCAACGTGCTCCGTGTACAAGCAATGTTTTGAGCCATGCCGCACCAGGAACCTGGTCCAGAATGTAGCCACCCTCCATCTCTCGGAGTTCATCCAGCATTGGAGCGAGAAAGGCGGCGGCTCTTGACATGATGGCCGTTGCGTTGCTTGTCCCACGAATCGGCACCGTTGCCGTCACATCACCGGGCGTTGGTCCTGGTATGGCCACCAGTTGGCCAGGTGCGTAAGCCACGCGGGGTAAGGCAAGTTCCATCGCCGTGTCCAATAATGGCCGCTCAAACGCGACTCGTCCCCCAGGGGCAAAGATGTCAGGCTTGATTGATCGCTTGTACCCTTGCCCCTGGGCGTTGACAGGACTCGGAAACCCAGGTTTCGTGGGGTCAATCCGGTTTGGGTGTACTGTGGCCGGATCATGGTCCTCATGAGTGGCACCAACCGTGAGAACGTTCATCCCTTCTGCCGGAGAGAGCAGGCGCCGGTGTCTTGTCTCGGCTGCAATGGCTTTCGTGATCTGTTCGCAAATCTCTTCCGTACTCGCGGTAGCCAATGCGGACCAAGGTTGCCCTAGCCCGACAGGCATTCCGTGGTTTCCCGCGCTCACCAGAAAGAGTACGTCATACTTCCACGACAGCCAGTCCAGCAATTTGGCCAAAGGGCTCATGGTTCCGTCGAAAGGGCGGTCAGCAATACCGATAGAGAGGTTGATGACTGCCACATTCGGCGCGCTGGGCGGCTCAGAACCATCACCCTCGAACATCCGACGCACGGCGCGATGAATAAGATCGACGATCAGAATTCCTTCGGGAACCCGCTCTTCCGGGGGGTTGGTAACCCATTCCGGCTGCGCGAATGGTTGCATGATCGGGCGGACGTAGAGCGGTTGTGGGATGGATTCGCCCGGCGCATGAAGGTCGCCCCAGATGATAAGTGATGCCATTGCAGTGCCGTGAAGGCGGAAACGCGCTTCATAGTTGGCACCGAAATCATCCGGATCTTCGACAGAAAGCCGTCCATCAAGTGCCCGATGGGACTGCAAGGGCAACCCGTCCAGGAGGGCAACAACCGGTTGACTTGCGGGATCAGGCAGGGGCGCGTCCAAGCGTTGCGCCAACGGGGCAACCTGATCGACCGTAACCCGTCCAGCCATCTGGCCCGATGCCCGGAAAAACTGGATCTGCTCGGCCTGCACGAGTGCCACTGAGTTTCGGCGGTCTGTATCGAGCAAGGTTTGGATGGCGGCAATCGGCAGGCGGACCGCGAGCGCGTGATAATAAATTTCACGGATCACAGCCTCGGAAACCACCTCGCCACCAAGCTCAAGGATACGTGCTCGAACCTGGGCGGCAGCGGCGATACGTTGCTGTTCGTCGGAACGGAACCACAGCTCGATTTCGCAAGGGAGTTTTTCGCGTTCCCATTCCAGGCGTGATTTCCAGTCCTCCAGCACGCCGGTTTCTTCGAGTCGGTCGCGCACGGACCAGGGGCGGATATCGCGGAGAAGGGCGAAGACATTCCGCCAGTTCGCAAATTTTTTTAGGGATTTATTGAATTCCTCCCTCCGTTGCCAAATTCCCCACAAATTGAGAAGCTGCCGGAACGCCTGCTGGTTGGCGAACATCAGATAGACTCGGCCACGATACCCCGTTTTTACACCCTTCTTTTCGACGAAAAAGTCATCGTCTGGTGGAATACCCTCTTCATCAAACTCGGCAAGGAATTCGAAACCTTCGACCAGCTTGACAGCCTTAAAAAAATCCTCCACCGTGCCTGCCGTTTCAAGCACAAGTACCTGTTCGGGCGCGAGACCGGCGGCAGTTGTCTGCATCGTCAGGCGTTGCGCCTCAAAAGCGGCCTCGAGTTCAGCGAGGCGTGGACCCAGGCGTTGCTTTTGCCGATCCGGTCCGAGCGGTTTTGGGCCGCCGCCACCACCACTCGGCTTGGCGCGTGCCGCAGAGGATGGTTCCGGTAGAATAAGAAGCGGTCGTTCAGTCATCGCCGTCCCCTTGATTGGAAGAGACCGACGCAGCCCGGTTTGTCCATTGCTTCAGGCACTCTGAAACAATATTGCGGGGTTCTGCGCCAGGCATGGTCAACACATAGCGGCGTTGGACATCTAGCGCGAACTGTTCAAGTTCGGCAAAGCTCAACCCGGCGAGACGCTTAGCGAGATGATCATGGCTGTAGCCAAGCTGCAGCCCGCTTCGGTTCTCGAACATCTGAAGCCAAGCCATGCGCTGCCCCTTGCTGGGTGCTGGCAGATCAAACCGAAGCTGGAATCGTCGCCACACAGCCCGATCAAGTAGTTCGCTGTGGTTGGTTGCTGTGACAATCACGACATGCGAGGGAAGCTGGTCAATCTGGAGCAACAATGAGCTGACAACGCGCTTGATTTCGCCGGTCTCATGCACGTCACCCCGTTCTTTGCCAATGACATCAAACTCGTCAAAAAACAAGACGCAGCGTTGGGTTCTTGCCTGCGCAAACAGCTTCGCCAATCGAACCGCCGTTTCGCCCAGATAGCTGCCGATGATGCTTTCGTAGCGGACCACCAGCAGGGGACTGCCAAGTTCCTGAGCAAGTGCCTCCGCGAGCGATGTTTTTCCATTGCCGGGAGGACCGACCAGGAGAATTCGATTGCGTGGCTCAAGGTTGTGCGCTCGCAGCAGGTCACGGCGGTTGTGCTCCTCCACCAGTTCCATGCATGACTGCTGCACAAGTGGAGGAAGCAAAAGATCATTGAAACCCCGCCGGGGAAGAACCTCGTGGTAGAATTTCACCTCTCCGTTTGGCACAGCGTGCGTTGTGCGCATGGGCCGGAAGGATTTGCCGTTGATAGTAAGATGTTCCGCCAACCGGTCGGCCAAGATCTTATGCTGTTTGGAGCGCTCTTCGGTGATCATGGCTTCGAGTGCTCTGCGGAAAAGTTCCTGATCCCCCTCGGCCCCGGCCTTCACAATGTCGAGGAGCAGGTCAGCGCGTGCCATGGGGGATTCCCTCTTTTGTGTTCTCGTTGCTCACGTCGATTTGTCCCGTGACCGCCGCCGAGATGAGCGCGGCGCGACGTTCTTTCAGGAAGGTGATGGATTTTTGAGTGATGACTCGTAGAACATCTAGGCGTTTCACAGTTTCCCGTACATAATCTACAATCCTCTTTTGTTCAGACAAGGGAGGTATTACCGTGGGGAGATAACCATAGCGATTCGGATTTAAATTGGCCTGCCCAATTGCCGGAAGAGCTTCCGACCTTCCCCACGCTAAGAAAGAAACAGAGTTCAATAACCAGTTGAGATACTCTGGAATAACCTTTGGACTACATCGGAGTCTGACCAAGTACGAAGCAAATGAAACAGAGTACTCCTTTCCTCCCCTGTATAAAGCAACTTTACCAACTTGATCCAAGCTATTTGTTCGGTTGAATACCAGATCGCCAGGATGAAGTAAGAGGCTATCATCTACGCTTTCCACAAAACCAACCTTAGAATAGGAAATTTCACCCCCTTGGATGTCTCCCATGCGGAGAACAGCAATATTCCCAACTACATCAACAGACTCTGAAATTCCGTAGTCCATGCTAGTGAGAGCGCGCTTTAGGTGGCACAGGGCCCAATGTGTCGGAACCTCCCCCAGCCAAGGAACACCAGAGTCGCGCATGGGGGCGTTGGGGTTCAGGCCGCGCGTGACCGCTTGGGAAATGATGGCACGGCGCTTCTCTGCCAGGAGTTCCAACCAGCGTTCCTTGGCCGCCACCAGCGCATCAATGCGCGCTGTTTCCCGGTCCAGGTAGGTCGCGATGGCGCGTTGGGCTGTTGATTGAGGAAGAGGTACTGGCATGTTGCCAATAAAGTCCCAGTCTGCTCGTGGCATTTTGGAGCCAAACGTTGCAGAGTCTACAGGATCAATGAATTGTCGGGATAGTAGGACGTAGAGTAGGAAACGTGCCTCAAAGCAGTGTGGCTCGAATACAAGGAATTCTGTCGAGCAATAACCATCGAATTCTGCAAGCCATGCCTTTGCCAAGTATGGCCGAAGCTTACCAAACAGCACATCTCCATGCAAGAACAGACTACCAAAATATTCTCCAACTGAAACAGTTAGTGCTTGTTGATCACCAGCATTATCTTCAAGCAGCAATCGGCCTGTTTTACTCTCGATATTTTCGAGACCAATGTATCGGTTCCGGCCATCACCGCCTTCTGCTCGCAAACGACGCAAATTCACAGCATATTTTAATCGTATTATTTTAAATGGTGAAATATAAGAAAAAGTCACTCCGTCACCTCCCGCAGCAACCGCATGATTTCCGCCTCTGCTTCTTGAAGGTCGGCATCAATCTCTGCCAAAGGCCGAGGCGGAACGAACACATAGAAGTGACGGTTGAAATTGATCTCGTAACCCACCTTGTCCTTGGAGCGGTCCATCCAGGCATCGGGAACGTGGGGTGCCACTTCACGGGCAAAATAAAGGTCAATATCCTCCTTGAGCGGGATGTTTTCAAAATCACGCAGGTCGGGGTCGGGTTCAAAATCGTCTCCACGCGCCCCCACCCGTACCGGTTCGGCTAGAGAATCTTTGACCGTGAATACGCCACGAAACAGCTTCTGTTCGGCCAACGTCCAACGTGATCCCCGTTGGCGCAATAATTTTTGCATGCTCGACCAGATTTCATTCCAATCCAGTTTGGGATCCCGGCCCAACGTCCGGTCGATGGCCTGCACGTCGTCCAGCAGGTGGGGGACGGCATCCAGAAATCGGGCCTTATCCTCAATTGTCATCCGATAACGCAAACGCAAGGGCCTCTCCACGGTTACCCGCGTATGGCCGAAGTCGGCGTTGTCGAAGATTTTGACTTTATCAGCGTGTCGGAACGCCCCATACAGCCGGACAATCTCTCCAATCTGGTCCGGTTCGTCGGGTCGCTCATCCTCCTCTCCGGCAGGGCCTTCACCAATTTTGCGTCGCTTGTCCCCCAGGCTGCGCCGCATGGGAACGTAAATCTCCCGCGCATCCACCAGTTGAATTTTGCCCTTGCGCTGCGCACTCTTGCGGTTGGTGACAATCCAGATATAGGTGCCAATGCCGGTGTTGTAGAACATCTGCTCCGGCAGGGCGACGATGGCTTCCAGCCAGTCGTTTTCGATGATCCATTTGCGAATTTCGCTCTCACCGCCTCCCGCGCCGCCAGTGAAAAGAGGAGAGCCGTTAAAAACGATGGCCAAACGCGAACCATACTTCTGCTCGCTGGGTCGCACCGGCTCGAATTTGCTGACCATGTGCTGCAGGAACAATAAAGCGCCATCATTGACGCGCGGCAGACCAGCACCGAACCGCCCCGCAAAGCCCCGTTTCTGGTATTCCTGCTCAATCTCTCTCTTCTGCTTCTTCCAATCGACGCCGAAGGGGGGATTGGCAATCAGATAATCAAAAGTTTGCCCTGCAAACTGGTCGTCGGTGAAGGTGTCGCCGAAACGGATATTCTCCCCGCCGCCATTATGGTCCACCTGCTTGAGCAGCATATCCGAAGCAGCCGTGGCAAAGGCACGCTTGTTGTAGTCCTGCCCATACACATAGAGCTTGGCGCGGGCGTTGCCCCGGCGCATATAACCCTGTGCTCCGGCCAGCATGCCGCCCGTGCCGCAGGCAGGATCCAGCATGGTGCGCACCGTGCCTGGAATGGCCAGCAAGGCATCATCTTCGATGAACAGCAGATCTACCATAAGCTGAACAACCTCACGGGGTGTGAAATGGTCGCCAGCCGTTTCATTGGCCAGTTCGTTGAAACGACGAATGAGATTTTCGAAAATCAACCCCATCTGGTCGTTGCTGACCGCGTTCGGGTGCAGATTGACATCGCCAAATTTGGAAACAACAAGAAAGAGGATGTTGGCCTCGTGCATCCGTTCAATTTCGGCAGTAAATTCGAAGAATTCGAATATACGACGAACGTTGGCCGAAAATCCATTAATGTAACTCACCAGATGGCGGTTGATATTGTCCGGGTCGCCTTTCAGCTTTGCAAAATCCAGTGGGGAACGGTTGTGGAATCGTTGACCGGAGGCCTTGTTCAAAATGCGATCCAGGGCATCATCGGTCAGTTTCCCATCCTTGCGACGCGCATATTCCAGCACCACCTGTGGCTTGGTGTTGGCCAGCACGCAATCGAAGCGGCGCAATACCACCATGGGCAGCATGACCCGCTCATATTGGGGTGGTCGATAAGGGCCGCGCAACAGGTCGGCAATCTGCCAGATCAGGTTGGCATGGTCTCTTTGATTGGCCATTTGTCTCTCACAATCAAGCTGTTGTCCTGTCGTTTTGTTGGACAAAACGACACTCGGCTACCCTTTCGGCCTTTGCTCCAGGGGGATGATGGACGCAGAATCTTTGCCTCTGGCATAGAGCAGTCATCCATTTTCTTTAGCTGCATGAAGCTACCCCAAAGTGGAAACCATTTTAGCCATCTTGTTCTTCGGGCTTCAATGGTTTCTATTGCCAGGGCGCCCAGCCAAAGCGTCGGCAAAGCTGGAGGCATGGCACAAAACACAGACCATGATTGTTCGCACAAACCTGTCAGCTGAATGTCAGCCAACTGTCGTAAACTCTCCACAAGGGCATTTTTCTGCTCGTGCTTTGCCGTCTGACACTCTGTTGCTGGCGGGTGGCGCTGGGTATCTTCCGCTCACTTCTCTGTTGGAGAGATCGGTATGTTAAGAGTCATTGCATGGCTGTTCTCACGTATCAAGGATGCCGGTCGGGATTTTTTGCCGGTCATTGTGGTGGTGGCCGTCTTTCAATATGTGGTCATCGGCCAATCCCTGCCCAATATGCCGGAAATTCTCTTTGGCGGGGGCATGGTGTTGCTTGGCTTGGCCCTCTTCGTGGAGGGGCTTAAACTGGGG
>PDZU01000005.1 GCA_002753095.1 Magnetococcales bacterium | reverse complement strand
GTCCAGTTGACTGGTCTGGCCGATACGCAGTTGAATGGCCTGACTTCGGCCCGGTTGGTATCTTTGGTGGATACGCAGTTGAATGGCCTGACTTCGTTGCAGTTGACGGCATTGGCGGGCACGCAGTTGCGTGGACTGACTTCGGCAAAACTGAGCACGTTGGCCGATACGCAGTTGGATGGTTTGACCTCGACGCAGTTGGCCGTTTTTGCCACGACCCAGTTGGATGGTTTGGGTTCGCTGCGCCTGGGTGCTTTGGCGGATACCCAACTCAATGGTCTGTACAGCAAATCGTTGGCCTCACTGGCGGGCACGCAACTGAATGGCCTGGGTTCGTTGCAGTTGACCGGTTTGGCGGATACGCAGTTGAATGGCCTGACTTCGGCGGTGTTGTCTACCCTGGCGGACACGCAGTTGGATGGCTTGACATCCCTGCAGTTGACCGGTTTGGTGGTGACCCAGTTGGGTGGTATCGGTTCTGCGGTTCTTGCTACCTTGGCCGATACCCAGTTGGATGGGTTGAGTTCCACGCAGTTGGCCGGGTTGAGTTCTGTTCAACTCAACGGTATCTCTGCGACGCAGTTGGCGGGCTTGGCGACGACGCAGTGGGATGGCTTGAAGTCGAGCCAACTGTCCACTTTGGCCGATACACAGTTGAATGGCATGACCTCGGCGCAGTTGGCCAGTTTGGTGGGAACACAATTGGCTGGTCTGACCTCTGCCCTGTTGTCCGGTCTGGCCGATACGCAGTTGAATGGTCTGAGTTCGTCGCAGTTGGGTGGTCTGACTACGGTGCAGTTGAATGGCCTGACGGATGATCAACTGTCTGGCTTGGCCGATACGCAAATTGCCGGGATGACTTCGCTGCAACTGAAGTCTCTGGCTGGTACGCAGTGGATTGGCATGAGTTCGGTGGCTCTCTCCACCCTGGTGGCGACGCAGATGGATGGTTTGCTCTCGACGCAGTTGGCTTATCTGGAGGATACGCAGTTGGATGGCTTGACCTCGGCGTTGTTGACGGGGTTGGCGGCAACGCAGTTGGCTGGCATGGTTTCTGACCAGTTGTCTGCGCTGGCGGATACGCAGTTGGATGGTCTGTCCTCTATCCATCTGAAGGCGTTGAGTACGGTTCAATTGAATGGTTTGTATTCCTTGTCGTTGAATGGCTTGGCCAACACGCAGCTCCTTGGTTTGACCTCGGCGCAGTTGTTCAGCATGGCCGATACCCAGTTGGACGGTCTGACCTCGACGCAGTTGGCCGGTTTGACCACCGTGCAGTTGAATGGCTTGGGCTCGGCGCAGATAAGCCAGTTGGCGGTCACGCAGTTTGCCAGCTTGACCTCTGCCCAGTTGAGCAGTTTGGCAGGTACCCAGTTGGATGGCCTGAGTTCGCTGGCTTTGGCCAGCATGGTGGATGGTCCGCTGCCGGGCTTGACCTCCGCTCAGTTGAAGACCTTGGCGGGCACGCAGTTGGACGGGTTGTCGTCGTCGCAGATCTACAGCTTCACGACCACCCAGTTGCGGGGCTTGACTTCGGCACAGTTGGCGACCTGGGCTGATACGCAGTTCAACGGTCTGACTTCGGGGCAGTTGGGAGCCTTTGCCGTCACCCAGTGGAATGCGTTGACCTCGACGCAGTTGGCCACCTTTGCCGATACCCAGTTGGCTGGTTTGACTTCGGCGCAGTTGAAGAACTTGAAGGACACCCAGTTGAATGGTCTCTCTTCGACGCACATGGCGGTGTTGACCACCACCCAGTTGTTGGGCTTGACCTCTGTCCAACTGGCTACTTTGGCCGATACGCAGTTGGATGGCATGAGTTCCACGCTGGTGGCTGCTCTGAAGAACTCGCAGTTGGGTGGTTTGACCTCGTCGCAACTGGCCGGTTTTGCCGATACCCAGTTGGATGGTTTGACGACGACGCAGGTGGCTCTGTTGACCACCACGCAGTTGGGTGGCCTGGGTTCGACGCAGATCTACAGCCTCTCCACCGATCAGGTCCGTGCCTTGACCAAGACGGCTGTGGCGGCTTTGACCAGTACGCAGGTTCTGGGTGTCACCATGACTGCCGTGCAGAACATGACCAAGACGCAGATTGCGGCGTTGACTGCCACGCAGTTGGGGACCATGGATGATACGTGGCTGACGGCATACAGTACCAAGGCGGAATGGACGACGTCGGCGGGTATTACCTCCACACAGATTGCTGCTTTGGGTAGCCTCGAAAGCACCTCTGCTCTGTACTCTTTGTGGAGCAGCTAGTCATCAAGAGCAGTACCGGCTCTCTCGCTGCAGAGAGAGCCGGTTTTCAGTTGAGTTTCGTTGTATTCCCTCTCCTTCGGGAGAGGGTTTTTTTGTTTGGGGTAGGCGTTGGAGCACGGGTTTGCTGGAGGAGGGGAGATGGCCCGCAAAAAGAGTGTACGAGCGGCAAAGGGAGCGGCTCCGGGGCAGGAAACGGCAGAGCAGTCTGTTCAGGAGGCGTTGTTGCCGCGTTTGCGCCAGTGGTATGCCGAGGGCAGGTTGTTGGAGACTTTGCAGGCGGCGGAGGCGGCTTGTCGGTCCGGGCAGGAGGATGCTGCGTTATATAATTTGGCGGCGGTGTGTCATATCCGTCTGGGGCACAGCGAACAGGCGCTGCAGCATTGGCAGGAGGCGCTTCGTCTGCGTCCGGATTATGCGGAGGTCCATAATAATTTGGGCAATCTGCATCTGCGCAGTCAGCGTTTTGTTGAGGCGGAGGGGTGTTACCGCATGGCGTTACAGGTGCGGCCAGGGTATGTGGATGCCCTGAACAATCTGGGCAATCTGTTGCAGGAGCAAAAAAAGCTGGCAGAGGCGGAGGATTTATACCGGCAGGCGCTGCAGCAGGGTCAGGAGGGGGTGCCTGTTGAGATCCATAACAATCTTGCAAAATTGTTGACGGAGCAGAAACGTTTTGCCGAGGCGGAAGCCTGTTATCGGCAGGCGTTGCAGCGTGGACCGCAGCAGGGTGTGTTGTTTGCCTTTGCCAAGTTGTTGCAACAGCAGGGGCGTTTTGCCGAGGCAGAGTCGCTGTTGCGTCAATTGTTGCAGAGGGTGCCTGATTTCGCCGAGGCGCACAACCATTTGGGTTCCGTGCTCAAGGAGATGCACCGCTTTGCCGAGGCAGAAGAGAGCTATCGTGCGGCGTTGCGCTTGCAGGGTGATGAGGCGACCTACCACAACAATTTGGCGACGCTGTTGCAGGCGCTGAAGAGATTTGCCGAAGCGGAGAGTAGTTATCGGCAGGCTTTGCTGCTTTCCGGGGGGCGGTTGGAGATAAGGAACAATCTTGGTGTTTTATTGCAAGAGATGGGGCGTTGGGCGGAGGCGGAGGCGTCCTATCGTCAGGTGATCGGGCAGGATGCGGGCTATGCGATGGCCTATTGCAATCTGGGATCCTTGTTGTTTGAACAGAAGCGCGCCGAGGAGGCGGAAGCGGTCTATCGGCAAGCGCTGCTGTTGCGGCCTGATTATGCGGAAGTGTTGAACAATCTGGGCAATTTGTTGAAAGAGTTGCGCCGGTTTGCCGAGGCGGAAGCCTGTTATCGGCGGGCCATGCTCTTGCAACCGGAGTATCGGCAGGCGGAATGGAATTTGGGGTTGTTGTTGCTGTTGCAGGGGCGTTTTGCCGAGGGGTGGCCCTGTTATGAGGTGCGTCTGCAGTTGAATCAGGCGGAGTGGCGGCAACTGGCCGATCCTCCTTTTGTGCGCTGGCAGGGGGAGTCGTTGCAGGGCAAGGCAATATTGGTGGCCCCGGAGCAGGGTTTTGGCGATCAGGTCCAGTTTTGCCGCTATGTGTCTCTATTGAAGACGCGTGGTGCGGTTTGGGTGACGGTGCTCTGTTCTGTGTTGCTCAAGCCGTTGTTTGAGACCTTGGCGGCGGTGGATCAGGTGTTGGCCTATGAGCAGGTTGCGGTGTATCCTCGGCATGATTATTGGGTCAACCTGTTATCCCTGCCGGGCCTGTTTGCGACCACGCTGCCGAACATGGTCAACCAACTTCCTTATTTGCAGGCCAGTGCGGAGCGGATCAACTGGTGGCGGCCATTGTTGCCGCGTCGTGGCATGCGGGTGGGGCTTTTTTGGCGCGGGCGGGCCAACCCCAGGGACAGCAACCGTTCTTTGCCAAGTTTGACCGTATTGGCCCCCTTGTGGCAGGTTTCTGGTGTAACTTTCCTCAGTTTGCAAAAGGGTGAGGGGGAGGAGGAGGCCAGTCGTGCCCCGGCGCAGCAGCCTTTGTTGCCGTTGGGGGGGATGATCCGTGATTTTGCCGATACGGCGGCGCTTGTGGCGCAGTTGGATCTGTTGGTCACGGTTGATTCGGCGGTGGCCCACGTAGCGGGCGCATTGGGCAAGCCCTGTTGGGTGATGTTGTCTCAGTGGGACAGTGATTGGCGTTGGCTACTGGAGCGGCAGGATTCACCCTGGTATCCGGGGGTGTTGCGTCTGTTTCGGCAGCGGCAGGTGGATGATTGGACGGCGGTTGTTCAGGAGGTGGCCGCACAACTGGCCCTTGAGGTTGGTGCCGTTGCTCAGACGGGGGAGAACCAGCATGGGTGAATTGCACGAGGAGATCACGCCCAAAGTGCAGGCGTTTATCGAGCAGCAAAAACTCTATTTTGTGGCCACGGCCCCGCAGGTGGGGCGCATCAATCTGTCGCCCAAGGGGATGGATTCGTTTCGGGTGTTGCATTCCCGCTGTGTGGCTTTTTTGAATGTGACCGGCAGTGCCAATGAGACAGCCGCACATCTGTACGATGATCCGCGCATTACCTTCATGTTTTGCAGTTTTTCCAGCCAGCCCTGGATTGTACGATTGTATGGTGTGGGGCGTGTTTATCATGCGCGGGATGCGGAGTGGCCGGAGTGGGTAGGGCATTTTCCCGATCTGCCGGGCAAGCGGCAGGTGGTGGTGGCTGAGATTGCTTCGGTGCATACCTCCTGCGGTTTTGCTGTTCCGATCATGGATTTTGTCGGCGAGCGGCCTGAGATGGTCCGCTGGGCGGAAAAAAAGGGGGAAGCGGGGATTCGGCGCTATTGGGCGGAGAAGAACCAGTTCAGTCTGGATGGTTTGCCGACGCACGTTCTACCGTGAACGGATTGGCATCGGCTTGCGGGTGGGCGTGATGCACGGCAAACGGGAGGAGGTGCTGCTTTGGCAGGCGGAGTTGGGACAGGCGGAGCTGCAGGCGGTGCGGCAGCAACTGGCCCAGGGCTCTTTTTTGCCGGACCAGGCGTTGTTGCGTCAGTGGGAGGCGCGCTGGCAGCAGGAGTGGCAGTGTCCTGCCTTGGCTTTTGCCGATGCGCAGGAGTTGGTACGTGCCTTGCGGTTGGTATTGGGTTGGCCAGCCGGTGCGGCCTTTGCGCTGGATCCGCTGTTGGATCCGGTGTGGGGAGAGGCGGTGCGGGCAGAGGGGTTGTTGCCGTGCTGGCCTGATTTGGATCCAGAGAGTGGGGCACTGCAGGGCTGTGCGCGTGATGCAGAGGGTGGGCAGGTGGCTGAGGTGAGGGTGCAGTTGTTGGCGGCGGGTGACTTGGCTTGGCGGGAGCCGTGCCAGCAGGGATTGCCGATCAGCGATATTTCCGCACGGCCCATGCGTGTGCCGGTGGGCGCTGGCTGTACCGGGTTGCAGGTGTATCATGGTGGTGGCCAGCAGTGGCTTGCTGCCGGTGATTCGGTGCTGTTGATGGGGTCGGATGGGGCGTTGTTGGCAGCCCTGCGGCAGGTTCGGCGTCGTCTGCCCTCTGCCTTGGCCTGTGCGTTGGGTTTGGCGCAATGGGCCTCTTTGCCGCAACGCTGGCAGCGGCGTCAGGCGTTGCGGGCGCGTTATTATGATTTGTTGCGTGGCCATGGTCATTGGCAGATGCCGCTGCTGTGGGAGCGGGATCGTTGCTGGCCCCTGTATGCCCTGCGTTTGCCTTCCCAGACGGCCCGCCAGGCGCTGCAGGGTTATCTGCAGCGGGCGGCCATCGCCACGGCTGCGCCATTCTGGTTCACCCTGCCTGCAGGGGCTGTGTATTGGCCGGGTTGGTGTCGTTATAATGCCGAGCGTTTGGCGTTGCCATTGCATGCCGCTCTTTCGGATGCGGTGCAAAAGCGTATTATCAATCGTCTCAACCGTTGGTCGGGGTTGCAAGTTGCCGCGCGGCCTGTGGGGGAGCAGTAGGAGAGGCCAGCATGAATGCGGCGGATCAAGAGGCGTGGCAGCGGGTGCAGTGGTTGCGGCAGGAGCTGCGTCGTCACAATGAAAAATATTTTCAACAGGATGCCCCGGAAATTGCCGATGGTGCCTATGATCGGTTGTTTGCCGAGTTGCTGCAGTGGGAGGCGCGTTATCCGCTGTGGGTGAGTGAGGATTCGCCCACGCAGCGGGTGGGTGGCAGACCGGGCAGCCGTTTTGTGCAGGTACGGCATGGTGTGGCCATGCTTTCCTTGGATAATCTGTTTCAACCGGAGGATGTGGCTGCGTTCGACCGGCGCCTGCGTGAGGGGTTGGGTCAGGTGGGTGAAGTGGGCTATGTGGCTGAGCCCAAGTTGGATGGGGTGGCGGTTTCGCTCTTGTACCGGGCGGGGTGTTTGTTGCGGGCAGCGACCCGTGGTGATGGTCAAGTGGGTGAGGAGATTACCGAGCAGGTGCGTACCATTGCTGCCGTGCCGCAGCAGTTGCAGGGTAGCGGGTGGCCGGAGTTGTGTGAGGTGCGTGGTGAGGTGTACATGCCGTTGGCAGGTTTTGCGGCGTGGAACGAGCAGGCGCGGGTACGGGGCGAGCGCCCCTTTGCCAATCCGCGCAATGGTGCGGCGGGCAGTTTGCGGCAGTTGGATGTGTCGATCACTGCCGAGCGTCCACTGCAATTTTTTGCGCATGGATATGGGCAGTGGCAGGGGGCGTTGCCGGAGAGCCATGCAGTACTTTTGCAATGGTTGCAGGCGTGGGGGGTGCCGGTTTGTCCTTTATGGCGGCGGGTTGAAGGGGCGGCGGGATGTCTTGCGTTTTATGAGGATCTGCAACGGCAGCGCGATGACTTGCCGTATGAGGTGGATGGGGTAGTCTACAAGGTGGACTGTCTGGCGGACCGGGAGCGGTTGGGTGCGTTATCCCGTACACCCCGTTGGGCGGCGGCGCACAAGTTTGCCGCACGGGAGGAGGCGACTCTGTTGCTGGCGGTGGATGTGCAGGTGGGGCGGACCGGGGTGTTGACGCCGGTGGCCCGTTTGCAGGCGGTGCGTGTGGGCGGGGTAACCATCACCAATGCCACGTTGCATAATTTTCAGGAGTTGGCGCTCAAGGATGTGCGTATTGGCGACACGGTGCTGGTACGACGGGCTGGGGATGTGATTCCAGAGGTGGTCAGTGTTGTCCTGAGTGCTCGACCGGAGAACGCCGCGATGGTGCCTGTGCCGGAGCGTTGTCCGGTTTGTGGGGGTGCGGTACAGCAGGAGGAGGGCAAGGTTGCTTTGCGTTGTTTGGCTGGTTTGACCTGTCCGGCACAGCGCAAGGAGGCGATCAAACATTTTGTGGCGCGCCGGGCCATGGATATGGATGGTTTGGGGGAGCGGTTGATTGAGTTGTTGCTGCGTGAGGGGTTGGTGCAGGATGTGGCCGATCTGTTTGCCTTGTCGCAGCATCGTGACCGATTGGCGGCTTTGGAGCGTTTGGGGGATAAGTCGGTGGATAACCTGTTGGCGGCGATTGAAGCGGCCAAACAGCGCCATTTGGGGCGATTCTTGTTTGCTTTAGGGATTCGCGAGGTGGGGGAGGCCACGGCACTGAATCTGGCGCGCCATTTTGGTTCTTGGCAGGCGTTGCAACAGGCCAGCCAGGAGGAGTTGCAAGGGGTTGCCGAGGTAGGAACGGTGGTGGCGGAACAGTTCTGGCAATTTTGCCGGGAGCCGAACAACCTGCTTCTGTTGCAGCGTTTGCAGCAGGTTGAAAACACCCGTTGGTGGCAGATGGTGGCCGAGAACATGGAGGGCGATCGACCGTTGGCGGGCAAGACGGTGGTGTTGACCGGCACCCTCGCCAGCATGACCCGTCAGGAGGCCAAAGCCCGCCTGGAGGGGTTGGGAGCGCGGGTATCCGGTTCGGTTTCGGATCGTACCTTTTTATTGATCGCGGGTGCGGCACCCGGTTCCAAACGGCAGCAGGCGGAGGCACGGGGCGTGCGGATTCTGGATGAGGGGGAGTTGTTGACTCTGTTGCAACAAAAGGTTTTGCCCGCCGTTGGAGAGTCGGGGGCGGGTGGGGGATGATGGCCTGAAAAAATACTTTTGAGGAGATCCATTTTAGGGTATTCTGCTGATGTGGTTTTATTTTGTTTTACGCAGGAGGAATGGAAGATGAAACGATGGATATGGTCGATTGCGCTGGTGCTGCTGTTGGCGCCGGGTCTGGTGTTGGCAGAGAAAGAGGGGGGTGTACGCGAAAAGAGTGGCAACTCTGAGGCCAATTTCGAGAAAGCAAAAGCGCGTAAAATTGAGGACTTGAAGTCATTATTGGCCTGTGTTGAGGCGGCCTCCAACCGGGAGATGATGCGTAGTTGTCGTGAGCAGCTTGGCAAACGGCGTGAGATGGAAGACAAAAAGGCCAAGTTGCACAAAATCCAGGAGCAAAAACAACGCCTGGAAGAGCGCGAGCGCAAACTGCAGGGTGATGCAGCCAAATAGCCGAATAAATCTTGCTTTTTATTGTGTTGGCTCTGGCTGTATGCGACTGCGCTGGTAGGCAATGAGCAGAAGCAGCAGCCAGAGAGCCAGCCACCAACCGCCAAAACGGGTATAGAGACTCTCTGTGCGACTGGCGGGCAGGTCAACCAGCAAAATATCGGTCTGATCCGGGCCAATCCGTCCCAATTCACGTCCCCATGCATCAAAAACAGCAGAGATGCCGGTATTGGCGGCACGAATCATCGGCAAGCGATTCTCGATGGCGCGCAGGCGCACCATGGCCAAGTGTTGCGGCTTGGCAGAGGGGCCAAACCAACCGTCGTTGGTGATATTGACCAGCCATTTGACACCGGTTCCGGCCAGAGCGCGTACCTCATCCGGGAAGATGGCTTCGTAGCAGATCAAGGGACCGATGTTCCCCTTTGCCCAGGTCAGGGGCACCGGACCAGGTCCGCTGGAAAAATCTTCGGTACCTTCGGTAAATTTGCGGAAGGTGGGCGGCGCAAACTGGCGCAACGGAATAAATTCGCCGAAGGGGACCAGATGGTGTTTGTCATAGCGTTGGTCCAGGGAACCATATTCGTCCAGAAGAAACAGGCTGTTGAAATAGTGCCAAGGCTCTTCGTCACTGCTGCGGTCGATGGCGGGGGCCCCGGTGAGAATGGGGGCCCGAATCTCCCGACTGGTTTGGAAAATACGCTGCAGATAGTCCGGTTTGGCGCGGAAAAAGAAGGACATGGCGGTTTCTGGCCAGACGACCAGATCGACCGGGCGGGGGATGGACAGCGTCAGACGCAGATAACGTTCCAGGGTCTCCTGCTGTTGACTGGTGGCCCATTTCAGTTGTTGCGGAATGTTGCCCTGGACGATGGCCACGCGCAGAGGGGCCACGCTGTTGTCTGGAGATGCGGCGGAAAGACGCCAATGACCATAGCCGGAGAGGGTTGTCAGCAGGAGCAGGAGGGCGGCCCCCCCCAGGGCGATGCGGCGCACGGGGGGGCGGCGCAGCCACAGGGAGGCCAAAAGTGAAGCCGGGAGCAGCATCAGCCAGGAGAGCAGATAGATACCACCCAAATCGGCCATCTGCAGGATATTTTCCCATTCATGCCAGCCATAGCCGATCAGGTTCCAGGCAAAGCCGGTAAAAAGATGGCTGCGCAGCCATTCGCTCACCACCCACAGGGCGGGGGCAGCCAGGGGCAGAAGGGTTGGGCGCGCGGCCAGAGTGGGCAGCACGGCGCCGCACAGGGCCGGATACAGGGCCATCAAGGCGGCCAGTGCCAGCAGCATCAGAATGGCCAGAGGTGGTTCAATGGCCCCAAACTGTTGCAGGCTGGTCAACAGCCAGGAGAAGCCAAAGGTAAAGTGGCCCAGACCGAACAAAAAGGAGAGCCAGGCTCCCTGCCGGGCAGAACGCCCGGTGAGCAGAATCAACAGCAGGGTCAGGGCAGCGGTGACAGCAAACGGCGTCAGGGTAGCAGGAAAGTCCACCACCGAGAGGGCGCCTGCCAAAAAAGACAACAGGGCGGGGAGGAGGCGTTGGGCTTTTTCGGGCAGCTTCATGATACATCCGGCAGGGCGTAGGGGTTGGCCAGACCCAGTTGGGCCAGGATGGCAATCTCTTTTTTTTCTTGGCGTTCTGCCTCGGCGGCTGAACGTTCATGGTCATAGCCGAGCAGGTGCAATAGACCATGCACCACCAGGTGTGCGCTATGGTGGGCGAAGGGCAGGGGGCGTTGTTCGGCCTCCCTGGCCACCGTCTGATAGGCCAGCACGATGTCGCCCAACAGCCGTTTGTTCTGTTTGGCGCCGTCCGTCTCCCCCTCTTGCAGGGCGAACGACAGGACATTGGTGGCCTTGTCTTGTTGCCTGTAGTGACGATTGAGCTGTTGCATCTGGCTGTCGTCGGTCAACAGAATGCTGACTTCACACTTTTTGGCCTTTTTCCGCGCAGACAAAGTCAATTTGGCCGCCTTGCGGATGATTTTGTCAATGGGGGGCCACTGAGCGGAGGCGCGATGGATAAGAACCTTTGCCATGATGACGCAGTACCGATTGTTTGGAGTTAGTCAGTTGTTTCAATGGGTTGGTCTGATCGGGATATTCGATGCGGTGGTGGTAGAAGCCCAGGGTCAGTACACGGGTAAAGGCCTCTTCGATACGGGCCACCTCGCGCAGGGTCAAGGAGCAATCATCCAACTGTCCCTCGCGTATTTTGTTGGCGACGATCCGTTTCACCAGAGCCTGAATTTGCGCCGGGACGGGATTTTTCATGGTCCGGGAGGCGGCTTCCACCGAATCGGCCAGCATCAGGATGCCCGCCTCGCGCGAACGGGGGCGTGGCCCTGGATAACGATACTCTTCCGGGGAGATGCTTTCGTGCCGTTCGTTGGCCTGGGTGAGGGCGCGGTTGTAAAAATATTGCAGCAGGGAGTTGCCATGATGGGTGGCGATGGCCTCCTGGATAAAGCCGCCCAATTTATATTTGCGCGCCAACTCCAGACCAACCTTGACGTGGGCCATGATCACTTTGGTAGACATGGAGGGGGTCAGCTGGTCGTGACGGTTTTCTCCAGATTGATTTTCGACAAAGTAGTGCGGGGCATGCATTTTGCCGATGTCATGGTAGAGTGCCATTACCCTGGCCAGGAGGGGATTGGCCTGAATGCTTTCGGCAGCGGCTTCCGCCAGATTGCCCATCATGACCGAGTGGTGGTAGGTGCCGGGGCTGTGCAGGGAGAGTTCACGGATCAGGGGATGATCGCCGGAGGCCAGTTCGGTGAGTCGGGAATCGGTGGTGATGTTGAACAGGAACTCCAACAGGGGGATCAAGGCCAAGGCCCATAGTCCCAGCAGTAGACCACTGGCCATGGCCATCAGGATGCCGGTGATCCAGGTCCAGGAGGGTTCGTTGCCGGAGAGCAGTTCAATGACCGGGACGGTCAACGCCTGGGCGAAGCCAATTTTGACCCCGGCGTAAAGTACATCGAAGCGGCGCCGGGAGGCGCGCAGGGTGGCACCACCGACCAGCGAACCCAGGATGAAATAGACGAACATGGGCAGGCCACCGTTGGTGACCAGGGCACCCAACAGGGAGAGGATCACCCCGATGACCACCGAGCCACCGGGAATACCAGCGCGGGCGCCCACGGTCAGGGAGGTCAGCGCGGAGCCCATGGCGGCCAGAGGCAGATAGATGACCATGTTGGCTGGCCAACCCAGCAGCTCCACGACCCCTTGACCGGTGGCCAGGGTGACGGTGGAGAGCAGCGAAGAGACCAGAATGATGGCGCCGAGCAGGTAGAAGGTGCGTTGATCGCGGGGGAAAGAGGCGGAGGTGCGCAGGATGAACCAGCGGCCCATCAGCAGGAGCGTTCCCAGCGCGATCATCAGGCCCAGGGTGCGCCAGAGCATGGAGTTGGTCCAACGGTGTTGGTGCATGGCCTCCAGTTTGGTGCGAATCTCTTCGGTGACGATGGCCCCTTCGCGGACCACCATCTGCCCTTGCCGAGACTGCAGATAGACCGGTTCCACGGCATCGTAGGCCAATTTGCGCCGGGCGTGGGTTTCGTTATAGTTATAGACCAGATTGGGACGCAGTTGGGCGCGGGCCTCTTCCATCAGCCATTGCCGCACCTCTGCCGGAAATTCCTGCAGGGCGGTATGCACTTTCTCTTCCATGCGCCGGCGCATACCGTTCATATCCAACAGTTCGCTGGTGTCGGAGACCTGTCTCTCTGAGCCATCGCTCAAGGAGCGGACCACGTAGAAAGGCGTGCGTGACAGTTCCTCCAGAAGTTCTGCCCCTTCGACCACGGCCTGATTTTTTAGATTGGCCAACCAACCGTGGATGGCGGTGCGCAGGGTGGTCAGTTGCGGCATGGTCAGCAGGGCTTGATAAGCGGCCTCTGGGATCTCCTCTTCCAGGCGTTGTGTGAGAGAGTCGCGGCGGTTGTCGCGGAGCGGCAGTTTATTGGGGATCGGGCGGTTGTCCGGGTTGGTACGCGTTTCGTTTGGGGCATCGCTGCTGGGCGGTGGGGCAGCGACTTGGTTGCTGCGCATGGTATCGAACCAAGCCAGGGCTTCATCCAGTTGCAGGATAACGGTATCCACCATGCCATTGTCCCAGTCGTAGACCGGTGGGACGCTGCTGGCGGCCTGTTGTCGGCGTTGCGTGGTGGTTTCGACATCCTCGACCAGCAGATCACGGTTGGCCTTGATATTCCGGACTGCCACCTCGCCTACCTCAGGCAGATAGGGGGGGCGGAGCACCACTGGTGAGTAGACCAGGGTCAAAATCACCAGTAGCAGGGTAAACGAAAGCAGATGGACCAGGGGGGGAAAGTTGAAATCGCCCAAGCCACTGATGTCGCTGCGCGGTGCATCGCGCAGGTTTTGTTTATGGTTGAAACAAAAATCGATAACGGCCTGCCAGAGTTTGAACAATCCTGTCTCCTGACGACGGATGTGGGCTAAATTTCGCTGTTACGAGCCGGACCTTTTTTATCATGTCCGGCCTGTGCCTGTTCATAAGCCTGAACGATCTTGCCGACCAGCGCATGGCGTACCACATCCTGATGGGTGAAATAGACAAAAACGGCCTCCGGTATATTTTGCAGGATTTTGGCCGCCTGCACCAGACCGGATGGTTGATTTTTTGGTAAATCGATCTGGGTAATGTCGCCGGAGATGGCGGCACGGGAGCCCTCTCCGAAGCGGGTCAAGAACATTTTCATCTGTTCGTTGGTGGTATTTTGTGCTTCGTCGAGGATGATGAAGGCTTCATCCAGGGTGCGTCCACGCATGTAGGCCAGGGGTGCCACCTCCAATTCGTTGCGGGCGAGCATCCGTTCCACCTTTTCCGGTCCCAGCATGGCATAGAGTGCGTCGTGCAGGGGGCGCAGATAGGGATCCACTTTGGCCTGCAGATCGCCGGGCAGAAAGCCCAGGCGTTCACCGGCTTCGATGGCCGGTCGGGTCAGGATGATGCGGGCGACCCGACCTTCCAGCCATTGGGTAACGGCGGCGGCGACGGCCAGATAGGTTTTGCCCGTGCCTGCCGGACCGATGGCAAAGGTCAAATGGGCTTGATTCAGGGCGCGCAGGTACTCAGCCTGCTTGGCCGTGCGTGGGTAGAGCAGGCGTCGTGGCGTGCGTAGTCCAACCTCTGTGTTGTTGGGCAGAGGGGTGTTGTTGTCGTGACCGGTTGCAGCGTGCCGGGCGCTCTTATCGTTCAAGGTGCGGATACCCCGTTCCAGCCATTGATGGTCCACCCGATGCCCTTGTTCCAGGGCTGCATAGAGAGATTCTAGCAACTGTCGTACCTTTTTTGCCCGCGCCCGACTGGCGGTGATCAGGAGCGCATTGCCCTGCGGCAGCAGGGTGACCTGCAGTTGCTGTTCCAGTTGTTTGAGGTGTTGGTCCAGGGCGCCGTACAGATGCACCAGCAGGCGGTTGTCTGGAAATTCAATCCTCTCGGTAAAAAGGTGGGGCTCTGCGGTTTTGGCCATGGGCGATTGGGGCAACTCAGGCAGCGGGTTCAGTCCACTGGCCGCGCAGCGAGTTGGGCAGACCTTCGCTGATGCGTACCGGGACGATCCGACCAATCCACTCTGCTGGTCCGGGAAAGTTAACCTTGCGAAAGCCCGGTGTCCGACCGGTCAATTCGCCGCTGCCCTTTTTGGCTACGCCTTCCACCAGTACCTGTTCGATACGGCCCACCCGTTGTTGATTGCGCTGCAGTTGGTGGGCGTTGAGCCGTTCCTGTAGTCGGGCCAACCGTTCCGCGCTCAGTGGGGCTGGGATGGCATCGGCCATGCTGGCCGCCTGCGTGCCGGGGCGGGGAGAGTAACAGAAGGAGTAGGCATGGTCGTAGGAAACGGCATCGACCAGGTGCAGGGTCTCCTGAAAGTCTGCTTCCGTTTCGCCGGGGAAGCCGACGATAAAGTCAGAGGCGATGGCCATATCCGGGTGGACGGCACGCAATTTATCGATCCAGCCCAGATAATCGGCCCGACTGTGGCCCCGGCCCATGCGTTCCAGAATGCGATCGGAACCGCTTTGAATGGGCAGGTGAAAATAGGCGCACAGTTGGGGAATGTCGGCAAAAATTTCTACCAGATCATCGTTCATGTCGGCGGGGTGAGAGGTGACAAAGCGGAGGCGCTGCACCCCGGGCAGCAGGGCGACCCGGCGAATCAGCAGGGCCAGATCGTGCACCAGTCCGGTGCTGTCCATGCCCTGATAGGCGTTGACATTTTGTCCCAGGAGTTGAATCTCCACAGCCCCATGTTGTACCAGATGGTTGACCTCGGTCAGAATATCCTGCACGGGTCGGCTCCATTCGCGGCCACGGGTATAGGGCACCACACAGAAGGCGCAAAACTTATTGCACCCTTCCTGCACGGTGACCGAGGCGATGGCGCCCACCCGTTGGCTTTGCGGCAGCTCATCAAATTTGGATTCGGTGGCGATCTCCGCATCGCAGAGTTGCCCGCCCTCCCGCTCCAGGCGGGCGAGCATGTGCGGCAGGCGGTGATAGGTCTGCGGACCAAAGACTAGGCGCACGAAGGGGGCGCGGCGAAAAATTTCTGCCCCGGTGGCCTGGGCCACACAGCCGCCCACGGCAAAGAGCGCCGGGGGCAGCGCCGCCTGTTGCCGGGCTGTGGCTACCAGTTTGTGCAGGCGGCCCAACTCGGAGAAGAGTTTCTCTTCCGCCTTTTCGCGAATATGACAGGTGTTGAACAGAATCAGATCGGCCTGTTCCGGGTGATCGGTCTGCTGATAGCCGCAGTTGACCTGCAACTGATCGACGATCCGGGCTGCGTCATATTCGTTCATCTGGCAGCCGAAGTTTTTGATATAGAGCTTTTTCAAGGCGTGATCATCTGCTCCCGTGTGCAAGGCGCTGTTGCAGTTCCGGCACCACCCAGGGGGGGACGAAGGGACTGACATCGCCACCCATGGTGGCAATCTCTTTGACCAGTCGGGAGGAGATGAAGGTCGTTGCTTCTCCGGCCATCAAAAAGACAGTTTCGACATGGGCATTGAGTTTGCGATTCATCGCGGCCATGGGAAATTCATATTCAAAATCGGAGATGGCGCGCAATCCCCGCAGTATGAAGCCGGCCTGACGTTGCCGAACAAACTCCACCAGCAGGCCGTTCATACCACAGACCTCGACATTATTCATGGTGCAGGTCTGTTTTTCCAGGAAACGCATGCGGTCTGGCAGAGAAAACAGGGTATTTTTACTGGTATTGATGGCCACGGCCACGATCAACTGATCGAAGAGGTGGGCGCCTCGTTGGATCAGGTCGATATGGCCCAGAGTCACCGGATCGAAAGTTCCGGGATAGACGGCAATTTTCTGCATGATCACTCCAGCTTGTGCTGACGCGGCGGATCAAGGAAGATCGGGCAGCGTTGTCAGCGGTTGTTGCCATAACAGGATACGGGTATCGCCATAGGGGCGATTTTGCAGCAGAGACCAACCGGGTGGGGCTGGCACGATGGCCTCGGTCTCTTGTTCAGCGGCGATGATGGCACCTGGCGCCAGCAGAAGGTGCTGTTGCAGGCGGGGCAGGACGAGGGGTATCCAACCTTGCCGGTAGGGTGGATCCATCAGCACCAGATCAAAGTGACCCTGTGGCGTGGTGGGGGCTGCGGGGGCAGGAGGCGCACGGGGAGCGATCCTGTTCCAGGTACGGTCATGCAGCAGGTTACCTTGCAGGAGGGTACATTGCCTCTGGACGCCGCATAAGGTGACGTTTTTTTCGATCGATTGCACGGCTTTCTGTTGCAGATCAACAAAAAAAACCGATTTGGCGCCCCGACTGAGGGCTTCCAGGCCCAGCAAACCGCAACCGGCGAAAAGATCCAAAACCCGACAATCGTTCAGATAGGGCAAGAGCAGGCTGAAGAGGCTGAGGCGAACTTTGCCCATGGTTGGGCGGATCCAGGGTTCGTTGGGCACCAGCAGGCGGCGACCGCGCAGGGCACCTCCAGAGAGATGGACCATGGACGGTTACTCCTGGACCGGGTGTGTGCGGTGGCAGGCGGGAGGGGTGATCCGCTGCAGAAAGGTGTTCAGGGCGGTCTCATCGTGCAGGCAATCGCCCTCGGCGATGATGGCCTGGGGATGGATGGCCAGCAGCAGGCGGGGGAAGAGTCCCAGGTGTTCAATATGGTGCTGGTTGTTGCGATCCAGCAACGTGACGCCGCTCAAACCGCAGGAGGGGGAGCGGCTTTTCAGCAGCCAACCGGCAATGGGTAGGCGACTCTGCAGGTGGACCTGCCTGTGGCACCACTGCCAAAGTTGTTGGGTATGGTCCCGTTGTGTCTCCACGGTACACAAACGGGGATGGTGCGCAGCGCCTTGCCACTGCATGGGCTCTCTGGGGGTGCCCAGACCACACTCATGTTCCGGGCAGAAGGGGATCCATTGGATCGACTTGTTTGAGACCAGCAGGGGGTTTTTCTTATGGCCTCCGTCATAGCGCACCGGCACCCCCAGCAGACAGGCGCTGATGGCGATGGCGACAGGTGGGACAGGGGGCGCGTGGTCGGCCAAATCGGGCGTGGTCATGGCATCGGTTGGGTTGTCTGTTGGTCCAGTCAGGTGCAAGCGCGAGGGGGAAATAGTTGTAATAGACAACACACCAGAGCCTAAACCTCTCCCTGCAGGAATGCAAAGAACATGTTGCTTTTATCCAGAATTTGATGATTTTGTCATGGCATTATCCGATAAAACTGCTAGGGTGTACTGACATTCAATAATTAGATACGCTGCGATGCCTCCCCTTTCAGCAGGAGTCCCTGGCCGGAAAGGCCGCCTCTGACGCGAAATTCCCACCTCGGCGCGGTCGCAAACCCGTTGCCGCATCGCTTACCAGCCTGTTTGGGGATGATTTCTGAGCAGGCGTAATGCTCCAGGGTGGATACCGCTTGCCAATGGGGGCGGTATGCGATACGGTATGACAGCATTCATTCTGAACACGGAGGGTGTGTCATGGCGATGTCAGTGCAGTTGGATCCGGTGCTGGATGCGCGGGTGGGTCAGGAGGCCAAGCGATTGGGTATGACCAAGTCGGCCTTTATCCAGGATACCTTGGAACGATCTCTGGGTTACAAAAATCCATCCGAATTGCTGGATGCGGTACGCAGCGGGACACCCATGGGCGACCCTTATGCCTCGGAAAATGTCTCCGAAAAGGTCAAGGCCAAGCTGCGTGAAAAGTATTCTTCTTGACGCAGGGGCCATGATCGCCCTCTTTGCCGTGGATGACCAACACCACCGTCGTTTTGACCTCCTGGTCAAGGAACACGCCTGTTCCGGTCTGCGATTACTGACCACTTGGCCGTGCGTGGCCGAAGCGTGTCATATTCTTTCCACTCCACAACGTCTGGAGTTGCTGCACTGGCTGGAGTTGGGCGGTGCCATTGTCTACTCCCTCGAACCGTTTCAATTGGGCGATCTGATTCATTGGATGCGCAAATATTCAGAAACAGGAAAACGCGCCATGGATTTTGCTGACGCAACCCTGATCTGGCTGGCCGAAGAGGCGGGTGTGACCGAAATCATGACTGTGGATGTCGCCGATTTTAGCCGCTATCGCCTTCCCGACGGACGCGCATTTAAACTGTTGTAGAGAGTGATTTCCAATGACATCATCTTCCTCCGAAATTCGTGACCGTTTTGCGGCAATCCGCAACTGAATCGATTTTTGACCAAGTATAAGCTCTGCGCAAAATTGACCAGAGCCGTTTATGTGACCTTGATATTGCTTGGCGGGCATGTCAACATCGGCAACCCTTTTTTTTACAAGTAGAAGACGTGTTTCAAGATCCTGTATTGCGGGTAAAGGAGCAGCGCATGGCACGTTCCTCTTTCAAAGAGTCCATCATTCGCCAGTCGGAACTTTTTTCTGCCTTGTCACCGCTGCAGTGGGAGAGTGTGCGCAAAGAGGCCATGGTGATCTCACTGAAACGGGATGACTATCTTTTCGCCGAACATGATGCGGCGGATCGTTTTTTCATCGTGGCGCGGGGGATGATCAAGCTGTTCCTGCTCTCGGATGAAGGGCAGGAGAAGGTGCTGCGCATCATCAATGCGGGCCAGACGTTTGGTGAAGCCTTGATGTTTCTGAAAAAGGGGCGTTATCCCGTCCATGCGGCGGCCCTGCAGAACAGTGATGTCTATGCTTTTAGATGTGCCGGTTTCTTGAAGGTGCTGCGCGAGTCGCCGGAGACCACCTTTCGTTTGTTGGGTCTGCTCAGTTGCCGCCTGCAGAGCCAGTTGCAGGAGATTGACGGCATCACCCTGCAGAATGCACCGTGCCGTTTTGTGCGCTATCTGTTGGAATTTGTCCCAGAAGAGCAAAAGGGGCAGGCCGAGGTGACGCTCAACATTCCCAAACAGGTCGTGGCGGCGCATATCTCTGTGCAACCGGCCTCTTTTTCCCGGTTGCTGCGCGATTTGACCGAGCGGGGCTTGATCCGTGTCGATGGTAACACCATTCACATTCCCAACGTCAGCAACCTGCGCACGCAGTTTGGTGCCTGCCAGCGTTAGTGTTGGTTGGCAGCACACTCAGCCCAGGCCCAACATTTTTAATTTACGGTGCAGGGCCGAGCGTTCCATCCCAATCACTTCGGCGGTGCGGGAGATGTTGCCCTGTTGGCGATCCAGTTGTGCTTTCAGGTAGACCCGCTCGAACATCTCTCTGGCGTCGCGCAGATTATGGTCCAACAACTCCTGCCACGGTTGTGCGGCATCGGGCAACTCTCGTTTATAGAGAAAATCGGGCAGATCATCCGGTTCGATCTCTGGGCCGCTGGCCATGATCATCAGACGTTCCACCAAATTTTTCAACTCCCGCACATTGCCCGGCCAATGATAACTCTGTAGCGTGGCCAGGGCCGGTGCGGAAAATTGCCGGGTTTGCGCCATATTGGCCTGTTGCAGGGCAATAAAATGTTCGACCAGCAGGGGAATATCCTCCAGCCGTTCCCGCAGTGGGGGAATGTGCAGCGGGATGACATTGAGTCGATAGTAGAGATCCTGGCGAAAACGGCCTTCGGCAATCTCTTCTTCTAAATTTTTGTTGGTGGCGGCGATGACCCGCACATCAACCTGTACCGGGTGTTGTCCACCCACCCGTTCGAACTGTTGTTCTTGCAGGGCCCGCAAGATTTTGGCCTGCATTTTAAGCGGCATGTCACCGACCGCGTCCAGAAACAGAGTCCCATGGTTGCTCTGTTCAAAGCGGCCTGGTTGCACGATCATGCTGCCATCCGGGCCGCTTTTTTCCCGCCCGAACAGTTCGATTTCGATGGATTTTTCCGGGATGGCTGCCGAGTTGACGGCGATGAACGGGGCATGGGCCCGTTTGGAGAGGTCATGCACGCGGCGGGCGGCCACCTCCTTGCCGGTTCCGTTTTCGCCAATCAGCAACACCCAACCGTCCGTGGGTGCCATGCGGCGAATTTGTTGTTCCAGGGCCTGCATGACCGGAGCGGTACCGATCATGGTTGGGGCGCTTTCGACCCGGGCGCGCAGGGCACGGTTTTCCCGCAGGAGCAGCCACGCCCGGACGGCCCGCTCCAGCAGCAGCAGAATACGGTCCAGGGAGAGGGGTTTTTCCAGAAAATCGTAGGCCCCCTCTTTGGTGGCATTGACGGCGGTTTCGATGGTGCCATGACCGGACATCATGATCACCGGTACATCTTCGTTCAACGCTTTGCCACTCTCTTGTTGTTTGAAGCGCCGCAGGGTTTCCACGCCGTCGATACCCTCCATCCAGATGTCGAGCAGCACGGCGGAAACCGAATGGGTGTTGAGCAGTTCCAAGGCCGACTCACCGGAAGAGGCTTCCATGACCGTATAGTTTTCGTCTTCCAGAATGCCGCGCAGACTGGTACGAATGGGTTCTTCATCATCGACGATCAGGATGGTATGGTTCATGGGCCTTGACTCCGGTAGACGGGTGACAACTGTGGTTGCGGCAAAGGGGATGGTTGCTATTATCCGGGAAGGGGATGGCGATGCAATGGTAATTTGAGTTCCACCTGGGTGCCCCCCCATTGTGAATCGGTGATGCGCAGGGTGCCGCCATGATCTTCGATAATCTTTTTAACGATTTGCAGTCCCAGGCCGGTGCCTTTTTTCTTGGTGGTAAAATAGGGTTCAAAGACCCGGTCCCGGTTGGCGGGTGGAATACCGGGACCGCTGTCGGCGACCTGGATCAGGTACCACTCGCCATTGGCGGACAGATCGGTGCCAATGGCCAGATGGGCTTTTTGTCCATGTTCGGCCATGGCTGCTAGGCTGTTGTTGATCAGGTTGGTGATCACCTGTTTGATCTGGCTGCGGTCATGGGGACAGTGTTGCACCTCTTGGTTGAAGGTGGTGCTGACGGCCACCTTATTGAGTTCGGCGGCGTGCAGGCGCAGGGCTTCGCCGATGGTGCCGACAATATCGACCTCCTGCAGGTTGGGACGGGGCAGGCGGGAGAAGGTGGAAAATTCGTTGACCAGAATGCGCAACTCTTCCACCTGGTTGATGATGGCTTCGGTGCCTTCATCCAGCACGCGCCAATCGCGCCGTTCTTTGCCGGGGGGGAGCAGATATTTGCGGCGCATGCGTTGCGCCCAGAGTTGGATGGGGGTCAAGGGGTTCTTGATTTCGTGGGCAATGCGTCGGGCCACCTCGCTCCAGGCGTGGCTGCGTTGGGCGATCAACACTTCGGTCAGGTCATCAAAGGTGAGGATGAAGGCTCTGCTTTCTCCGTCACCGTCTTCCAGGAAGGTCAGGCGTACCAGCAATGTTTTGGGTTTTTCCGGTCCTTGCAGTTGGATTTGTGCGGAGGGATTTTTGCTGGAATGGGTGGTGACCTCTTCTGACTCTTGGCTGCGCAGGGTGGCGGTATTGGGGGTATTGCGCGGGTGGTGCACCGTGCGGGTTTGGCCTTGATGCAACAGAGTTGGCATGACCTGCAGCAGTTCGGGGGGCAGGACGGTGCTGTAGGGTTCGCCCAGGGTTTGTTCGGCGGTGCAATTGAGCAGAATACCGGCGGCAGGGTTGAGCAGGGTGATTTCGTCGAAGCGGTTGACGCTGATCACGCCCGCAGAGATATTGCCGACGATGGCGGCCAGATAGCGGCTGCGTTCTTCCAGAAGGTCGTTGGTGCTTTGCAGTTCCTGGCGGTTTTCGTTCAGTTTTTGGGTCATGGCGTTGAACGAGGCCATCAGGGCGGCCAACTCGTCATCGCCGCTTACCGACAGGGTGACCGACAGATCCCCGATGGCCACCTTGCGTGTCCCCACGACCAGTTCGGTGATGGGGTCGGTCAACTCGTCGGCGATATGCAGGCCGGACCAGATGGCGGCCAGCAGCAGCAGCAGGGAGATCAGGGCCAGGGTGACGGTATGGTTGGCTTTCAGCAGACCGTGTGAGGCGCGCATGCGGTGGTAATGGACGTAGACCGATTCCACGGTATCCATTTGGCTGAGAATTTGCCGATCGATCCAGTGGCCGACGGAGAGGAAAAGGTCTTCGCCCAGCAGGACGAAGGCGCGCACCCGATCACCGCTATCGCTGGTGGAGAGTAGCGAGCGGGAGGAGCCTTCGGTCAACGGGGTCAGGTCGGGGATGGGATCGATCGGCAGGCTGCCGGCGCTGGCGATGCGGGTGCCATCGCCGCGAAAAATGGTAATCTCATCCAGGCCACGGGCCTCCCGTTCTGCTTCCAGGGCGGCGGAGGCGGCTTCATCATCCTGCAGAGCCAGGGCGGTGGTGATGGCGCGGTTGCGGATGATCGATTCGGCATCGTGGCGCACGACCCGTTGGTTTTCCCGGTAATAGGCTTTCGATACTTCCAGGGAGTTGGCCAGGGCCAGGGAAATTTGTTCTGAGAACCAAGTATCCACGCCTCGGTTGAGAAAGTTGACCGACAAAATGGCCACGATCAGGGTGGGGACCAGGGAGAGGGCGACAAACTTCAGGGCCATGCGGGTGCGCAGGCGCGCACCGGTGCGGCGTTGTCGGCGATCCAGCCAGAGGCGGTGCAGGTTGCGCACCACCAGCACGCCGAGCAGCAGCACCAGAAAAAGGTTGACATAGAGCAGAACCAAAAAAAACAGCCCATATTTTCCACTCTCCATGGTGGCGATGCCACGCAAGCCTTGTCCGGTCAGCACCGTGATCACCACCACGGCGAAGAGCAGCGGCAGAATCCAGTTTCGTAAATTTTTCGAGGTGTGTGTCATGGCCGATAGGGGAGATGGAGATGAAATTGTCCCGCCTGTCCCAGATTGAACCATTGATCGAGCATGTGGAACATGTGCGAAAGATCTTCATGTTCCAGGGTCAGATCGACCTTGAGTTGGTAGGGGGGGTGGGAGAGGGGCTTGTTTTTGTCTTTCAGGGTTGCCAGTTGGATATAGCGTGGTGCGCCCAGAAAGTTCATCGCCTCTTCGGGGCTGCTGGTGTATTGAATCTGCCCGCTTTGGCCATCCAACATTTCGTAGCGGCGGGTGATCAGACGCAGGCGCAGGCGTCGTTTCAGGATGATCTGACCGATGCGTTGATCGGGCAGTCGTGCGTGCTGTTGGTAGAGGTGAAAGCGGTAGGTGGCCCACAGAGGTTCGCCGTTATTCAGGAACTCCATCAGACGTTTCAGGATGGTGGGATCCAGTTCGGCGCGCACGTAGAGTTTATCTCCTTGGGTAAACAGGGCCGCCTGCTGAATCACACCGGGCTGGCTGGGAGCCTTGTTTTCGCGACAGGTGAGCAGGTGTGCCCCTTGGCAGAGAAAGGGCATCTCGTGATCGTTGCGGCAGCCTCCGGCCAGCAGAGGCAGCAGAACAACAGGGAGCCAGACAGGTAAAAACCGCAAGCGCAACAGGCCGGAAAACGGCATGGCCGGGCTTGGCAGGGGGGTGGAGGAGAGGCAAGAAAAGTTCCGGTTATGGGGCGTCATGCAAGGAGCCTGTGACGATGGGTGGCTTCTGGCGATGTTCATCCTTTTTGCCAGCCCCAGGATCGACAGAGTGTGTTGCAACGGTGCAACGGTGAGAGCCTGCCTGCACAGTGTTCTGCCCAGATGCGGCAGGCTCTCGACGCGGCAAATTTTCAGGCGGTCAATCCCATGGCGGGGGTCAGGACTTCCATGGCGGTGGAGCGTTCGACGGCCTGCCGGTCGCCTTCCGATTGCAGATACTGGGCCACGCGTTCGCCCTCCACAAACTCCCAGGCGTTGGCGTGGGAGAGGAGTTTGCGCAGCAGGGTATTGTTCAGGGCATGGCCAGAGCGCAGCCCTTTGAAGTGACCGATGACCGGATGGCCGAGCAGATAGAGGTCGCCGATGGCATCGATCATTTTGTGGCGCACGAACTCTTTTTCGTAGCGCAACCCGCCCTCGTTGAGGATGCGGAAATCGCCCATGACGATGGCGTTATCCAGCGAACCACCCCGGGCCAGACCGTTGGAGCGGAGTTGTTCCACCTCTTTCAGAAAGCCGAAGGTACGTGCCCGGCTGATCTCTTTGATGAAGGTGGTTTCGTTGATGTCCAGATCCTCTTCCTGTTCGGAGAGCAGGGGATGGTCAAAGTCGATGCGGAAGCTGATGCGGAAACGGTCGCTGGGTTCAAACGAGGCTTTTTTATTGCCCTGGGAGACCGAGACGGAGCGTTTGATACGGATCCACCGTTTATAGGCTTTTTGTTGCACAATGCCGGCGCACTGGATCAAGAACACAAAGGGGGCGGCGCTGCCATCCATGATGGGAATTTCTGGTCCGTCCAGATCGACATAGGCGTTATTGACGCCCAGTCCGGCAAAGGCGGCCAGCAGGTGTTCCACGGTTGAGACGCGGATTCCATCGGCGTTGGCGACGGTGGAGCAGAGTCGGGTATCCACCACATTTTGAACCTTTGCCGGGACCAGTGCCCCTTTCATATCCGTGCGGTGAAAAACGATTCCGGTATTGGCCGGAGCCGGGCGCAGGGAGAGGTAGACTTTCTTGCCACTGTGCAGGCCAATTCCCGTGCAACGAATAGTATTTTTTAAGGTCCGTTGGAAAATCATTATGGCAGTTCCCAGTTTAAGTATGTTGGCCCCGTGCAGCGGTTACTGTGTCAAGGATCGACCACCTGTGATGACTGGAAACCCGTGCGGGTGTCAGATTTTTGGGGGGTGGATCCGGGAGGTGTCAAGAAATGTGCATTTGCAGGTGATAAAACAGCCTTGTGCGAGATTTCCATTAACCTGATTTTGGTAACAGCAAGCTTAGTGCCAATAATTAGATTAATACATGATTTATCCAGGAGGGGGGATGGTACGTGTTTTTGCCCGCAAATGGAAGGAAAAAATGGTCTTTGCTCTTTCTGCAAGGTATCGATAACTGGTTTTTGGCTTGGTTTGCGTGGGAGGAGATTTTTGGATTCAGGCCGGTTATTTTGACAAATATCGGTTATTCATTGCAAAAATCGTGCGGTGCTGAATCTCTTAATTTCTGCGGGGTGCAGGGGCGATCATCGCCCCTGCTGGGTGCAGGGCAAAGCCCTGCTTGTAATGGCGCGCTTTTAACGAAGCAGATTTGCGCAGCAAATCTGCGCAGCGCGCCCAAATCTGTGCCCCGCAGGGGCACTCCTTGGGAGGGCGGATGCCCGACTGTTAACCGCGCGTACCATAATAATTTTTTGGTTGTCGAACGGGTGTGTGTTGTGCGGTTGATGCCTGTGGAGCGGAGTTCTGGGCAGTGGTTTTATTGCCTTTGGCTGCTGCTCTTGCCTTTGGTGCGCCTTTTGTCACCAGCCGATGTTGATGCAGGATGTGCGTATTGGTGCGCTGCGTGGCGCCAATATACGCCACCCTCCCAATGGGTCTTTCCCGTCGGTGCAGCAATACCGCACGGTTAAAGTCGGGCGTCCGCCCTCCAGGAGCGTGCCCCTGCGGGGCACAGATTTGTGCGGCGTGCGCAAATGCTGCGCATTTGCTTTTTAAAAACGCCGCACATCTCATGCATGGCCTTGTCCTGCACCCAGCAGGGGCGGTGACCGCCCCTGCACCCCGCAGAAATTTATAAAGATTGCAATGTATTGTATTGGTCTTGCTCTTCAGGATGGCGCTTAATCCATCTGACGACGCAAAAAGGTGGGCACATCAAAAGAATCTTCCGAATTGATCTGGTCCAGACTGTGATCCAGATTGACGGGACGTCGCGTCGTGGTGGTCGTGCGGGCACTGCGGTAGTCATCCTGATTGGTGGGAACCTGCGGCGCAGGCTTGCGCTGTTGCGGTACCGCCGCTACCGGAGCCGCCGCCGCACTGGCCGCCGCCGCATAACGACGCGGCTGCTGCTGCGCTCCCTGCGCCGGATACGGGGCTTGCCCATAATGAGGCGCCTGGGGATAATGCGACGCCGCCACACCCTCCCGCTTGGCGCCACCGGGAAAGGCTACCTTCTCCGCCATGCCAATACCCGTCGCCACCACCGTGACACGAACAGTATCCTCCATGGCCTCATCCAAAACAGCACCAAAGACAATGATGGCATCCTCATGCGCCATGTCCCGGACCACAGTGGCCGCTTCGTCAACCTCCTGCAAAGAGAGATTGTAACCACCCGTAATATTGATCAAAACACCACGCGCACCATGAATGGATACATCATCCAACAAGGGGCTGGAAATGGCATGCGTGGCCGCATCCAACGCCCGCGTATCCCCACTGGCCTCAGCCGCCCCCATCATGGCCTGACCCATCTCATCCATGACCGTGCGTACATCGGCAAAGTCTACATTGATCAAACCCGGCACCGTAATCAAATCAGTAATGCCACGCACCGCCTGATTGAGCACATCGTCAGCACGACGGAAAGCCTCCAGGATGGTGGTGTTCTTGCCAACCACACCCAACAACTTTTGGTTGGGGATGGTGATCAAAGTGTCCGCATACTTGCGCAACTCATCCAACCCCTCCTCGGCAAAACGATAACGCCGCTTGCCCTCGAAGTTGAACGGCTTGGTGACCACAGCCACAGTGAGAATACCTAACTCTTTGGCAATGCGCGCAATAATCGGCGCAGCACCCGTACCCGTACCACCACCCATGCCCGCAGTGATGAAGACCATATCCGCCCCAGCCAAACTTTCACGCAGACGGTCCTGACTCTCCTCCGCAGCACGCATGCCTACCTCTGGCTTGGCGCCCGCACCCAAACCACGGGTGACACCCTCACCAATCTGGATCCGCGTGGGGGCCAGATTGCGGGCCAACGCCTGGGCATCCGTATTGGCAACAATGAACTCAACCCCATCCAACTGGGATTGAATCATATTGTTGATCGCATTGCCGCCACCCCCGCCAACACCAATAACCTTAATCCGTGCATCCAGATGATTGACCTGTTCATACTCTTCGATGATCATCGAAATCCCCCAAGGAGAAAGACCCTCTTACCCAACAGCACGCCGCCGATGCACGGAAGCCCGCTGAATTGTCGTTCAATTGTCGTATCACTAAGAAACTAAAATATTTCACCCAGCCAGGAGCGCATACGATGAAAAATTCCCTGCACAGACGGACTGTTCCCTTGTGGGGCCATCTGCCGGGAAATCTCCTTTTCGTTGCGACTGGCAAACATGACTAAGCCGACAGCAGTGGCATAAACCGGACTATTGACCACATCCGTCAAACCACCAATGCCTTGGGGGATGCCGCGACGGACCGGTTTGTTGAAAACCTCCTCCGCCAGTTCAACCATTCCCTCGGTAATGGAAGAGCCACCCGTCAGCACAATACCAGCAGCCAACTGCTCCTCGAAGCCAGAACGGGCAATCTCACGACTGACCAGAGTGAAAAGCTCCTCCACCCTGGGCTCAATAATTTCAGCCAAAATATGCCGTCCCAGTGAACGCGCCTTGCGGTCACCGATACTGGGGACTTCGATGCTCTCTTCTGGATTGACCAGGGAAGAGAGCGCACAGCCATACTTGCGTTTGATTGTCTCCGCCTCACGCGTTGGTGTGCGCAAGCCGACAGCAATGTCATTGGTGAGGTGATCACCGCCGATAGCCAGCACGGCGGTATGCTTGATATGTCCCTCGCTGAACAGAGCGATATCTGTGGTGCCACCACCAATATCCAGCAGGCAGACCCCCAACTCCTTTTCGTCCGAAGTCAGCACCGCCTCGGCAGAGGCCAGTTGTTCAAGGATGATGTCACCCACGTCCAGCCCACAGCGATTGACACACTTGATGATATTCTGCGCCGAGGCCACAGCCCCAGTCACAATGTGAACCCGGGCTTCCAGACGGACGCCAGACATGTTCAGCGGTTGCTTGATGCCGTCCTGGCCGTCGAGAATATACTCCTGGGGGATGATATGCAGAATTTCGCGATCCATGGGGATGTTGTGCGCTCTGGCCGCATCCAGAACCCTCTGGATGTCGCTGGCCGTCACCTCGCCATCTTTGGTGGCTACCACACCGTTGGAGTTGCCACTCTTGATATGACCACCGGCAATGCCAGCATAAACCATACGGATTTCGACACCGGCCATCATTTCGGCCTCTTCCACCGCCATGCGCATGCTCTCTACGGTGGAATCAATATCGATCACAACCCCTTTGCGCAATCCGCGTGAAGGATGGGTACCAACACCAATAATGTCAAGACGTCCATCAGGCTGCTGGTCGGCGACGATACAACAAATTTTCGTTGTACCGATATCCAAGCCGACGATCAGATTTTGGTCCTGTACAGGCATAGCCTATCCACTCGCAGGAGATTGACAACAAACTTCCCAAATGCCGGGGGATCATGTTCCCGGATACGTTAAACGCCTTAGGCTCTTCTTACCATCATCGCCCTACTAATGGAAGGGACAATGATCAAAAAAATAACCTTAAAGAGCAAATCTCACCATCGCCTTGCCAGAGATACGCAACTCCACCTGCCGGACTTTGCGGTCCAGAATGGCGTACTGATCCTGCAACCGCTTCAGCAGCGCCAACTCCTGGTCAATACGCTGGGAAAGCAGCAGCTTGATCCCCTGTTTGGTATAAAGGGTCCAACGCCCGCCCGGATAGCTGACGGCTTCCGAAATGCGCCCCTGCAGCCAGGCATGTTTGCTGAGCAGATTGATCAACCAGACCACTTGTGTCGCTTTTTCTTCACCCGGAGCCGACACGATGATCGGCAGCATCAACGGGTCTTCCTTTTCCATCGGCTTGATGGTGGCACCATACTCATCGACCAGAAACAGACGGTCGTCCTCTCGTACCATGCCCACCGCCCTCTTTTCCACCACCCGGATCAGCAGAGTGGAGGGAAATTGCCGCTTGACATGTACCGAACGGATCCATGGCAGCGCTTCCAGACGGTTTTGCACATTTTTCGGCTGGACCGTTAACAGGTTGCTGCCCTTTTCGATACCAACCGCTTCCGTCGCCCTGGCGACCGAGGTGTTCTCCAGGCCGGCAATGCGCATCTCCTGCAGCGGAAACCAACCCGGATGATTGATCTCCCGCCAACCCGCCACCATGCTGGTCAGCAAAATGATCAACAGAAAAAAGGCTATTTGTGAGCGCAACATGAATCCAACGTCGCCCCCGCCAGGATGCGTTGTGCCAGCGCCTCGAACGATAACCCACTGGCCGCCGCCGCCTTTGGTGCCAGACTGGTCTCTGTTTGTCCGGGAATGGTGTTGATCTCCAGAACCCAGGCAACCCCTTGTTGATCAACAATCATGTCGATGCGATGCAGACCCCGGCAACCCAACACCCTGCCTGCCGCCAAACCGGTCGCGGTCGCCTTTTGAATCTCCGCAGCTGTCAGGGACTCGGTGGGAATCAGGTAACGGGTGCGCCCAGGCGTGTATTTATTCTGATAGTCGAAAAATCCCGTCTCCGGGCGAATCTCAATCAGAGGAAGTGGCTCTCCATCCAACACGCCCAAGGTGATTTCACGACCCACAATCTCTTGCTCCAGAAGAATATCCGCCTCTTCACCATCGGGGGCCGCTGCCGTAGCCGCCGCCTGCAGCGCTGCCTCTAACTCCGTGACATCCTCTACCCGGCGGATGCCGACGCTGGAACCCGCCGAAGAGGGTTTGACAAACAGCGGAATGCCTTGCCACGCCTCGCGCAGGTGGATCCGTTGCCCCGCGTCCAAAGGTGCGCCAGCCCGCAAGCGCAACTCCTCCCAGGCCGGAGTGGCAAGGCCCGCCGCCTGAAACAGACGCTTGGAAAGCGCCTTGTTCATGCAGATGGCCGAAGCGGCCACGCCAGAACCGGTGTAGGGAATGTGCATGACCTCCAGTAGTCCCTGGACGGTGCCATCTTCACCCAGTGGTCCATGCAGGGCAATCACTACCACGTCTACCTTGTGTTGCAGCAGTTGCGCGGGCAGATCACGCCCAGACTGCGTGTCAATGGCGACCGCTTGATAGCCCAGACGTTGATAAGCGGACAGCAGGGCAGAACCGCTGCGCAGACTGACTTCTCGTTCGCTGGAGGATCCGCCCAACAAGACACCGATGATTTTTCCTTTGTCCACTGTCTCGCCTGTTCCGGGTGATGGGTTTAGTCGGACAGCAATCCCTCGTCGCCGACAATCTTAACTTCCAAGGCCAACTCGACGCTGCCGGCCTGCCAGACCCGACTGCGTATCTGCTCGATCAAAGTGCGTACCTCTGCAGCCCGTGCCCCCCCCAGATTGAGCAAAAAATTGCAGTGCTGCTCGGAAACCTGGGCCCCTCCCTCGCGGGCACCGCGCATGCCGACCATCTCGATCCACTGCCAAGCCTTCGGTCCCGCGCAAGGATTTTTGAATGTGCTGCCAGCCGAAGGATAGCGCAATGGCTGACTGGTGCGACGTTTCTGGTTCAGAGTGCGCATCCGCTCCCGTATCGCCTGCGGATCATCACGCCGCAAAGCCAGCAGAGCCGACAGAAAAATGCTATCCGAAGCAACGCCACACTGCCGATAACCCATCTGCAGATGGCCAACCGGTAACCTGTGCAGTTGGCCTGCGCCATCCAGCAGATCACATGCAACCAAAATGGCCTGCATGTCGCTGCCGTAGGCCCCGGCGTTCATGCGCAACGCACCGCCAATCGTACCGGGAATTCCCCCCAAAAATTCTGCACCACGTAAACCATGCCGGCGGGCAAAGTGGGCCAGCGTGCGTGTATCAACCCCTGCATCGGCACGCACGTGTACGACCTCATCGTCTGGATGACCGGCCTGCAATTCTACGCGATTCAGGTGTTTTGTGAGGTCCAAGACTACCCCAGCAAAGCCATTATCGTCAATCAGCAAATTGCTGCCGCCTCCCAGCAGCAAGCGCGGCAGACGGTCCGGCCAGCGCTGCAACAACAGCCGCAGTTGCTCAACCGATTGCGGTTGCAGCAGCCAACGGGCCGCGCCACCAATTTTCCAGGTGGTCCGCTCAGCCAACGACACCTGCTCGAGTATAGGCAGTTTCAGACTGTTAATCCAGGTATTATTGTCGGTCAGATCTTCTTTTCTAGCCATTATATTTACAAAAATAAATTATCCGCAGTGCAGCATTATGCGCGCCTACTCTGCAGCAAAATGGCGGGCTTTTTTGGTAATGCTGCCAGCGCCCAGAAAGACCACGACATCGCCCGGCTGCAAAAAGGCTTCCAGCTCCTTGCGGCCCTGGCTCTGCATATCGCCATCGGGCAGGGCGTGGGTGGGGATGTCACTGCTGGCGTGGATACCGGCAATCAGTTGTTGGCGCATTGCGTCGGGGGAGATGTCGGGCAGGGGGGCTTCGCCAGCCGGATGGATGCGATCGACCAAAACCACATCGGCTTGGCCGAAGCAGGCAATAAAGCTCTCCTGCAGGGAGTGGACCCGACTATAGCGGTGTGGTTGGAACAGGGCGACCACGCGGCGTTCCTGGCCGAAGCCCTCGCGCACCCCTTGCAGTGTGGCGGCAATTTCGGTGGGATGGTGGGCATAGTCGTCGATGATGACCCGTTCCGGGTCGTTGCGCAGCAGATCGAAGCGGCGCCGTACACCTTTGTATTGATCCAGAGATTGATCGATCACCGTCCAGGGAATTTCCAACTCCAGGGCCACGGCGATGGCGGCCAGGGCATTACTGACATTGTGTCGACCGGGCAGGGCCAAGCCAACTTCTCCCAGGATGTGGTAGGTAGTGCTGACCGGATCCAGGCGTTGCACGGCAAAGCGGGTACGGTCTCCGTCGCGGCGAATCTGTACCGCCTGATAATCGGCCCCATCCTGCAGGCCATAGGTGATGATCCGTTTATCGCTGAGACGGGGCACCAGGGCGGCCACCTCCGGGTGGTCGTTACAGAGCACGGCCAGCCCGTAGAAGGGAATTTTCTCCACAAAGGTGAGAAACGCCTGCCGGATGGCGTCGAAGCTGCCATAATGGTCCAGATGTTCTGGATCCATGTTGGTGACCACGGCGATAATGGGAAAAAGTTTCAGGAAAGAGCCATCGCTCTCGTCGGCCTCGGTGACCATGAAGTCACCATGGCCCAGGCGGGCGTTGCTATCGAAGGCGTTGACGATGCCCCCGTTGACCACGGTGGGATCCATGCCGGCTTTACCCAACAGGGTGGCCACCATGGAGGTGGTGGTGGTTTTGCCGTGGGTGCCGGCGATGGCGATACCATATTTGATCCGCATCAGTTCGGCCAGCATTTCGGCGCGGCGGGCGATGGGAATGCGCAGGCGGCGGGCGGCCAACAGTTCTGGATTATCGCGGGTGACGGCAGAGGAGTGAACCACCACATCGGTTTCGGCCACATTCTGTTCGGCATGGCCGATATGGATGGTGGCGCCCATGCTGCGCAGGCGTTGAACAGAGGCGTTTTCGCTCAAATCCGAGCCGGATACCCGGTAGCCCAGGTTGAGCAGCACCTCGGCGATGCCACTCATGCCAATGCCGCCGATACCGACAAAATGGAGCCTGCGAATCTTTTCATACATAGAGGTTCACCACTCTCGTTCAAAATAAGTGACCACCGCCAGGGCGGCATTCCGGGTGCATGACACTGCACCTTTCATTAACCGATTGCAAGGGTGAAAATCATGTTTACCCTTCCGGGAGCCATTTGGCGCAATGCTCTGGAATCAAGGAGTTGCAGGGTAGCCTTTCTCTGCCAGGCAGAGTCGGGCGATCTCGGCATCATCAAAGGGGAAGCTGCCGTTGGCGGTGATTTGCACCCGTTCGTGTCCTTTGCCGACCAGAAGGAGTGCATCGCCGGGTTGGGCCAGGGTCAACGCATGCCGGATGGCCTGTTCTCGATCGGCGATCTCTTCGGTTGGTTTGTTTGTGCTGCGACAACCGGCCAACACCTCCTGCCGAATGGCGCTTGGATCTTCCGAGCGGGGGTTATCGTCAGTGATCAGGAGATGGTCGGCCAGACGGGCGGCGATGGCCCCCATCAGGGGTCGTTTGCCCCGGTCGCGGTCGCCGCCGCAGCCAAAGAGCACGATCATCCTGCCGGCGGTCAAGTGGCGGGTAGAGAGCAGCAGGCGTTCCAGGGCGTCCGGGGTATGGGCATAATCGATCAGCACGGCGAACGGTTGACCGGCTTGAATGGTCTGCATGCGACCGGGAGCGGGTTGAAAGTTGGCCAGACCGCTTTGAATGGCGGCCAGGGGGATTCCCAACTGCCAGCAGGTGGCGGCGGCGGCCACGGCGTTGGCCACATTGAAGCGGCCAGGACTGGGCAGTGTAATGGCAATCTGTCCGTCTGGGCCATGCAGTTGAAAGCGGGACGCCTGCCAGGAGAGTTGCACCTGTGAGGCGCAAAAGTGTGGTGTCGGATTGGCCGACGCAGGGGGGCAACTGTGTTGAAAGGTGACCATCGGCATTTTCGCGTGACACTGTTCTGCCAGGGCCACACCCCAGGGATCATCGATACCGATGACGGCGCGGGCGGGTTGATCCCGCGTGAAGAGGGCGGCCTTGCTGGCAAAATAGGCCGCTTCCGTACCGTGATAATCCAGATGGTCGCGGGTCAGATGGGTGAAGAGGGCCACCTGCCAGAAGATTCCGGCGGTGCGGCGTTGTTCCAGGGCGTGCGAAGAGACCTCCATCACCACCGCCCGACAACCGGCATTTTGCAACTGTTGCAGGCTGGCTTGCAGGGCGACGGGGTCGGGGGTGGTGAGTGGATTGGGTTGGTCGATGCCTGGGCCACGGATGCCGGTGGTACCGATCACGCCCACCCGTTCCCGATAGGGTTCCTGTTGTTTCAGGATGGCCTCGATCATGGCGGCGGTACTGGTTTTGCCGTTGGTGCCGGTGATGGCCAGCATGGTCATGGTACGGCTGGGTTGGCCATAAAAGGCGGCGGCCAACAGGGCCAGGGCCACACGGGGTTCTGGATGGATGATTTGACAGAGAGAGTCGGGCAGAGAGAGGGAGCCGTCATGCAAAACGGCCACGGCGCCTGCAGCCAGTGCCTGTTCCACGAAGCGACTGCCGGAGGTGTGGCTGCCACTGAGGGCGGCAAACAGGGCACCTGGGCGGATCTGGCGCGAGTCGGCGCATAGTCCGTTGATGTGGGCATCCGGGCCGAGCCATCGCACGCCGTCACAGGTGGCGGCCAGGGTGTAACAGCTTTGCGAAATGAGCATGCCGTTTCCTTTGCAGCAGGCTGTTATTCCAGGAAAAGGTGGGTTTCGCCTTCAGGTGATTTTTCCACCCGGACCACCCGGCCATGTCCTTCGATGCGTGGCACGATGGACTCTTTTTTCAACTGTTCCAGGGCATCGGCCAGACTGAGCTGCAGCAGGGGCGATGGTGGTTCTGGTGGGGGTTCTGGTTCCCCCTTCTTGTCGCCTTTTTTCTCCCCTTTTTTCTCGTTTTTGGCAGCGTTTTGTGGCTGTTTGTCGCTCTTTTCCCCTGTTTTCGGCGCCGTTTTATTCTCTGGTTTCAGTGGTGTTTTGCCCTCTGGTTTGTGGGCGGCATGCAGCTCCTCTTTTTTGCTGCTCTCATGATTTTTGTCGAGGGCTGCATCCAGCAGGGCTGGCAGCTCTGGATCAACCCGATTTTCTGGGAAAATGGAGAGCAGGGGCAGCACTTCCTGGGCGATTTCCCGGAAGATGGGGGCGGCCACCAGACCACCATAAAAGACCCCCTTGGGTTCGTCGATACCGACATAGATCAGCAGTTTGGGTTTGTCTGCCGGGACAAAGCCGACGAAGGAGGAGAAATAGTGGCCCCGCACGTAGCCTTGGTTGCCGATGGCTTTGCGGGCGGTACCGGTTTTGCCGGCCACGGTATACCCTTCCACGCGGGCCTGGGGTGCCGTACCTTCTGGTCCGACGGCCAGGGCCAAAATTTGCCGCATGGTGGCGGAGGTTTCTGGTTTGATCACCCGATGGGGTTCTGGTCGTGCGCTGGGGATCATTTTGCCATGGACCATGCGTCCGGCGATCAGTTGCGGCTTGTAGAGCATTCCTCCGTTGATGGCGGCTGCGGTGGCGGTGGCAATCTGCAGGGGGGTGGCGGTGATGCCGTAGCCGTAGGAGCGGTTGGCCAGACCGACGATGCGGTAGGCGGTAATATCGGGCACGGAACCGGGTGATTCGTTGCTGAAGCCGACCCGTGTGGACTTGCCGAAGCCGTAGCTGCTGATATAGCGGTCCATGTTGGCGTTGCCGATCAACAGACCGATTTTAGCGGCCCCGACGTTAGAGCTGGTTTCCAGAATCTGTTCCACGGTCAACCAGCGTTTGCCCTGATGGAAGTCGCGGATGGTGCGGCCACCGATGCGCAAGGTGCCGCCATGCACGTCGAAGGCGGTGCTGGGTTTGACCAGTCCCAGGTCCAGGGCGGCGGAGACGGTAAAGGTCTTGAAGGTGGAGCCTGGTTCGTAGGCATCGGCGATGGCGCGGTTGCGTCGATCATCGGCCTTGCTGTCGCCCAGATTATTGGGGTTGAAGCCCGGTTGGTTGACCATGGCATAGATCTCGCCATTCTCGGGATTCATGACGATGACGACCCCACCTTTGGCCTGAGTTTTGGTCATTCCTTTGAGCAGGGTGCGATAGGCGATGTATTGAATATTGGTGTCGATGGTCAGGACCAGATCGCTGCCGGGTTGGGCGGGTTCGATCAGCTTGCCGGTGGGCATGGGGCGGCCCAGGCGGTCATGGGCAAACAGGCTTTCGCCGGCTTTGCCGCGCAACTCCTTCTCCATGGAGCGTTCCAACCCTTCCACCCCGTGGCCATCAAAATCGGTAAACCCAAGAATATGCGACGTGATTTCGCCAACCGGATAAAAACGCTGCACCTCTGGAGTCAGAAAGAGCGCGGGATCGTCCAACTGTTGGATACGGTGGATGACCATTGGGGTCAGTTGGTGTTGCAGAACCGGGAAGGATTTTTTGCGGGCGGATTTCAGCCGTTGCCGCAACTGATCTTCTGGCCATTGAATCAGGGGGGCCAGTTGTCGGGACAGCAGGTCGGGATCTTCCATGCGATCCACATCGACCGACAAGGACTTAACTGGCAGGCTGACCGAGAGGGTTTTGCCGTTGCGGTCCATGATCCGGCCCCGATAGGCGGGCACGACCACTTTTTTGCGGTATTGGTTTTGTGCTTTCTCTTTCAGCATGCTGTGCTGGATCACCGTCAGATCCACGGCCCGATAGGCCAACACCAGGAACACGAAGACGAAGCAGGCCAGCAAAAAGTGAAACCGTTTCAGCAAGGATTCCGGGCTGAGGGTTGGAACGGGCAGATGGGTGCGGCGGGAGAGAAAGTTGGGGACGCCTCTGGGGAGACGTACCGGCATTGGCAGGCGTGGGCGTGGTGCTGCCGGGGAGGCGGACCGTTTTTCTGTGGTTGGGCGTGGGGTTGGCGTGCTGCCCAGGAGCCACAACACTCCCTGGCTGAGGGTTTTGCCCACGGGTGCTCGGTTGGTGCGTACTGCCGAGGTTTCCCGTTGGGGTGCGGTGCGTTCTTCTGCGCGGCTTGCGCGGCGTTTGCGCAAGCGTTGGGTCATGGCGCGCACGGCATCGCCCATGCCGTGTCGCTTGTTTTCAGGCGCAGCGCTGGAGTTGGCTGGCGTATATGATGGTGTTGTTTCTTGTGTGCTTTTGCGGCGACTGCGTTGCTGGTTGACCATGCTTTTGGCGCGGTCCGCCCATTGTTGGCTGTTTTGCAGCAGGCGATTGGTCAGCGAGGGGCTGCGCCGTTCGTTGCTGGTTTCCGTATTGCTGGACGTTGTTTCAACGCTCTTGCGGCTGCTTCTTTGGGATCTGTCCAGTGCTCTTTTGGCGTGTTGCAACCGTTCCTGCAACAGGGCAGAGAGGCGGGATTCGCCACTTTTTGTTGGCTGGGCGTTTTCCGTGCGTTTTCCGTGCAGCCAGGTGGGCAGAGAAAAAGAAAAGCGGCTCTCTCCGTCGGCGGTATGCCATAGGGTGCCACGGGGGCGCCGTTTTACGGCAAAATTTTTGCTGCCATGACTTTGCGTTCCCCCAGGGCGATTGTTCAGGCGGGAGTTGCTTGGTTTGGGTGTATTGGATTTGCTGCGCATTGGTTTCATGGTTTGACCGCCCGCCATTGTGTGGGCCACATGGGCTGCATGCCCAACTCCTGCCGGGCCCGGCGTTCGATGGTATTGATATCGGTGCGGGCGATCAACTCGATTTTGAGTGCATGCTCTTTGTCGAGCAGCTCGTTATAGTCCTTCTCGGCCTGACTCAACTCGCGATGGCTTTCCAGCATCCAGACGCGGGAGGAGACGGTAATGGCCGCCGACAGAACCAGTAATATCGTCAGCAGGGCGATCATGGGCCAACCGAATCTCATGGTGTCGTCTCGTTGTGGGCGGGGGACGGGTTTGACGGCAACCGTTCGATGGCGCGCAGGCGGGCGCTGCGGGCACGGGGGTTGCGGGCAATTTCCTGGGCGGAGGGCAGGATTGGTTTGCGGGTTAGCAGATGAAAATCGCTGATCATTTTTTTTGGTTGTCGCAACCGTTCTGGTCCGGCGAAGGGGGTGTTGTTGGCCTGCTCCGGGTCTGCCGCTTGGCGAAAAGTTTGTTTGACGATCCGGTCTTCCAGGGAGTGAAAGCTGATGACCACCGCCCTGCCGCCTGCGGCCAGAAGAGCGAGCGCGTCATCCATGGCGGTTTGCAACTCTTGCAACTCTTGATTCACGGCGATGCGCAAGCCCTGAAAGACACGGGTAGCCGGATGAATCTGCCCCGGTTGGTAGGGTTGGATCCGTTCCAACAGCGAGGCCAGTTGACGGGTGGTGGTAAAGGGCATTTTTTGGCGATCGTGCACGATGGCTTGGGCGATGCGTCTGGCATGACGTTCTTCGCCGTAATGAAAAAAAATATCGGCCAAATCTTCCTTGTCGTAGGTGTTGACGATGGTGGCGGCATTGAATGGTGCTGCGGCGTTCGTTTGATCCATACGCATATCCAGGGGTCCATCATACTGAAAAGAAAAACCTCGTTTGGCATCATCCAGTTGTGGGGAGGAGACGCCCAGGTCGAAGAGAATGCCTTGAATGGTGGTGATCCCATGCTCATTCAGGACAGTGCGCAAGCGACTAAAGGGGGTATGCACGGGTGTCAACAATTCAGACCATGTTTCCAGCAGGGTTTGATTGCGTTGCCAGGCGCTGCCATCGCGATCCAGGGCAAAGAGTTTTCCGTTGGGAGCAATCCGTTGCAGGATGGCCTGACTGTGCCCGCCGTCGCCGAAAGTGGCATCCACGTAGATGCCGCCCGGACTGGGGGCAAGGGCATCCATTACCTCTTGCAGCAAGACGCTTTGGTGTGGTTGGTCTGGTGGGTGCGCAGCGATGCCTCGCCGCGTTGTTGACTCTCTCATCGTTCTCACTCGTTACAGTTTTCGTTAAATTATAGCAAGGAAGTCTCTCCGAGGCACGGAGCTTTGAGAGGTATCGGGGCAAAGAGTGTTTTTTTGTGGTGGTTCCGGGTGCTGTTGTTGGTTGGTAAAATTTATTGCGGGGTGCAGGGGCGGTCACCGCCCCTGCTGGGTGCAGGGCGAAGCCTTGCTGGGTGCAGGGCGAAGCCCTGCTGGGTGCAGGGCGAAGCCCTGCTTGTAATGGCGCGCTTTTAACGAAGCAGATTTGCGCAGCAAATCTGCGCAGCGCGCCCAAATTTGTGCCCCGAAGGGGCACGCTCTGGGAGGGCGGACGCCCGACTTTTAACCACGCGGTAATCCGTGCATCGCCCTGTTATCGTGACCTCGCACAAAACCCATTGGGAGGGTGTTTGGATTGGCGCAGAAAAGCGCGCCAATCCAAACACCTTGCGTCAATGAGGCGCGCTGCGCCGATGCAAAAAACGCATCGGCTTGTCGTGAAAAGCGCGCCAAAGGCAAAAGATTAAAAGCGAAAAGATTAAAATCAAAAGATAAATTCCCAGGGCTCCGCCCTGGACCCGCCAGGGGGGTGACCCCCCTGGACCCGCAATTATTGTTGTATTTGATTGTCTCTGGGACGGGGAGAGATCAGGGCACACACATGCTGAATGATCAAATCAGCAGAACGCGGATTGGCCAACGTATGCGCCCGATGCCCCGCTTCAATCAAACCAGCAGGATCCGCCATGCGCGCCAGCAAAAATTCACTCAACCACTGCAACGAAAGACCCGCTTGATCCTGTATCCAACCCCCATGCACCCGTACCATGGCCAACGCGTTGGCACTCTGATGATCATCGGCAGCATGGGGGTAGGGGATAAACAAAGCCGGCTTGCCAACGGCAGCCAACTCGGCAACAGTGGTCGCACCAGCACGACAGATAACCAAATCAGCTTGCCGATACGCCTCGGCCATGTTCTGAAAGAAAGGAGCAACAGTGGCCCGAATGCCCAATTGCTCATACTGTGCCTTGACCCGATCCAAATCCTCCTGGGGAACTTGATGGCGGACCTCCACAGGCATGCCGCCGTCTTTGACCAACTTAAGCGCCGAAGGGATCAGGTCGCTAAAAATACGCGCCCCCTGACTGCCACCAAAAACCAATAAACTAAAAGGACGATTGCCAGAAGGAAGCGTGGCCAATTGGCTCTCCTCGCGCAGGGCCGTGCGCACCGGATTGCCGGTTACCAAGACACGGGCAACAGCATCAGCCCCGGAAACAGCAAAAGAGGATGCCGCATCAGGAAAGGAAATATACACTTGATCAACCAACTTGCCCAGTAAACGATTGGTCAAACCAGCACGCGCATTCTGCTCATGCAGAGCAGTGGGTAGCCCCAACAGACGGGCAGCGGCTACCGTGGGGGCCGAGACATAACCACCCATGCCAAGTACCGCATCCGGTTGATAGCGGCGAATAATGCGGATGGCAGAGAACAACGCAAACGGTAGCCCGAATACCGTGCGCAAACGCGCGCCAACCCCTTTGCCTTTGATCTGGCCAACCCGCAGCAACTCAAGCCGTTTGCCCCGTTGCGGCAGCAGTCGGCTCTCCATGCCGTGCGGCGTGCCGACAAAAAGTACATCGCCACCATTGGCCTCCCAGGCATCGGCGATGGCAATGGCCGGGAAAATATGACCGCCAGTGCCACCACCAGCGATGATCAATTTTTTACCTTCCGCAATCATGCGTTGCTCTCCTTGGCGGCAGTCGAACGATTCACCACCTTTTCCGGCGGGCTGATCGTGCGCGAAAAAGCCAATAATAGACCAATGGCGCTCAAAGTGATTATGAGCGAGGTGCCACCATAGCTGACCAAAGGTAGAGTCAACCCCTTGGGGGGCAACAACCCCATCACCACCCCCATGTTGGCCAACGCCTGCGAACCAATCAACACAGTCAGACCCGTGGTGCTAAGGCGCACAAAAGGATCGCTGCTTAAACGGGCAATGCGTACAGCACGCCAGACCAGCACAGCAAAAAGAAAGATAATCAGCCAGACCATGCCCAACCCCATCTCCTCGCCGATGACGGCAAAGATGAAGTCAGTGTGCGACTCTGGAAGGTAGAACTGCTTTTGTTCACCTTGACCCAAACCGGTGCCAAACAATCCACCGTTGCCGAAAGAAAGCAGAGACTGCACCAGTTGGAAGGAACTGTTTTGCGGATCATCCCAAGGATCGAGGAAAGAGGTAACACGGCGAAAACGGTAGGGAGCCATGATGACCGCTACCGCAGCCAAAGGAATGGCAATCATCAGCAAACCAGCGATCCAGGAGAGCGGAATTCCGGCGATAAAGACGATGCCAAAGACAATGGCGGCGCTGATGACCGTCGCACCAAAATCCGGCTCCAACATCAAAAGAGCAGCCCCAAGCATGAACAGAGCAATCAGGTAAAAAATGCCATCACGTACCCGGTACACCAGACCCGGATCCTGGGCAATCAGGTGGGAAAGGTAAAGAGCCAACATGACCTTGAACGGCTCAGAAGGTTGCACGGTAATGACGCGCAAATTAAGCCAACGCCGCGCACCGCCCCCCTCCAATCCCATGCCAGGAATCAATACGGCCACCAGCAGCACGATGGCTACCCAAAAACCCAGTTGCCCCAGGATACGGATGGTCTCAATGGGCAGGCGGCTGATGACGATCATGCAGACAATGCCGATCAGAGCAAAAACCGAGTTACGCAGGGCAAAATGGGTGGCATCGCCAAAGTGACGTAACGCAGTAGGGGCAGAGGCGGAATAAACCATGACTAGGCCGATAATCAGCAGCACGAATGCAGTTCCCGCCAACCACAGATCCATGGATCCGCTGTTGGGGGTCGGGGCATAATCGTTGCTGGCCGCTTTGGCGGAACTGCTGCGGAGCAGGTGGAAGGGCATGGTCAATCTCCATCCGGGTGCAAACGGCGTTTGGGTTTGGGTCAGCGAATCTTTAACGTCGAGATACCGATCAACGCCAGGATGATCGAGATGATCCAAAAGCGGACGATAATCTTCGGTTCAGCCCACCCTTTCAGTTCAAAGTGGTGATGAATGGGAGCCATGCGGAAAACCCGCTTGCCAATCAACTTGAACGAGGCCACCTGGACGATGACCGAGAGGGTTTCGACCACAAAAATACCGCCGACAATGGCCAGGACAATTTCATGCCGGGTGACCAGACCAATGGTGCCCAGGGCGGCCCCCAAGGCCAGCGAGCCTACATCGCCCATGAAAACCTGCGCCGGATAGGTGTTGAACCAGAGAAAGCCCAAGGCCGCCCCAACCATGGCCCCACAAAAAATGGCCAACTCGCCCGCTCCAGAAACGTAGGGAATGCCCAGATAACCAGCAAAGACCAAGTGACCAGTCACATAGGCGATCACCAGGAAGGTGGCAGCAGTCAACATGGTGGGACCGATGGCCAGACCATCCAAGCCGTCAGTCAAGTTGACGGCGTTACTGGTTCCGACGATCACCAGTATGGTGAATGGGTAATAAAGCCAGCCCAAATCCACGGAAAGATTCTTGAAAAAAGGAATGGCCAGAGAGCCGAAGGTGTTGCCATGATCGATGCTGCGCAGCCAGTAGGCGACAGAAAGTGCAATGGCGCTCTGCAACAGGAAACGCGTTCGGGCAGAGATTCCTTTGGAGTTTTTGCGGGCCACTTTGCGGTAGTCGTCCCAAAAACCGATGGCGCCAAAGGTGAGGGTGGTGGTCAAGACCATCCAGATGAACGGATTGGTCAAGTTGGCCCAAAGCAAGGTTGGCACCACCATGGCCAGCAGGATCAAGGTGCCGCCCATGGTCGGGGTGCCGGTTTTTTCCAGAATATGGCGTTGCGGACCGTCGCTGCGGATGGGTTGCCCGATGCTCTGCAGGCGTTGCAGCGAGCGAATCAGCCACGGGCCGATCAGAAAGGAGAGCAGCAGGGCGGTCAAAGTGGCCCCAATACTGCGAAAAGTGATATATTTAAAGAGGTTCAGTATCGACCAGTGGTCGCTGAGGGGAAAAAGAAGATTATAGAGCATTGGTCACCAGATTCTCGACGATACGTTCCATTTTCATGCCACGGGAGCCTTTGACCAACACCACATCTTGCGGCAGAAGAAGCGGGCTGATTTGATCAAGCCACTCTGCCGGATTTTGGCGGTGTTGGGCCTGGATCCGTTGCGCTACACCATTTGCCTGCTGTTTCTCAATCTCCTGATGCAGTGCGTACATCAAGGGTCCAGCGGTAAACAGCAGGCTGATTTGATTCTCCAGGAGGTCATGGTAGAGTTCCTTATGCAACAATCCGGCCTCTTTTCCCAGTTCCAGCATATCGCCCAGGATGGCGATGCGGCGACCGGGGGGGAGAGGGGTTGGCATGGCGCGCAGGGCGGCCCGTACCGAACCGGGATTGGCGTTATAGCTGTCATCGATCACCTGCCAACCGCCCTTGGCATGGCGCGTGCCTCCCCGACCGGCGGGTGGTGCAAACTCTTGCAAACCCAAGGCAATCTCTGGCAGCGGTACCCCGGCATGGCGTGCGGCGGCGGCGACGGCCAGGGCATTCAAACGCAGATGTTCCCCAGGATAGGTCAGATGGGTTTTTACTCCATCCTGTTTCCCTTGCCAATGGATAATGAAAGATTGACCCGTACTATTTGCCATTTGTGGTGTTGCAGCGTTTTGGCAACCCTCTTCTGTACTGTATACGTCGGCCTGAGCGTCGGCAGCGTATGTCAGAATAGAGACGTTTGCCCCTTTTTGACGCAGGCGTGCGCTGTAGGGTCGGTTGGCGGGCAGGATGGCCAGACCGTGTTGGGGCAGGGCTTGCAGCAGTTCACCTTTGGCGTCGGCGATGGCGTCGAGGTCGGCGAAGGACTCCAGATGGGCGGGCATGACGTTGGTGATGATGCCGATTTCTGGTTGGGCCAATTGGGCTAGGTAGGTGATTTCACCGGCGGCGCTCATGCCCATTTCCAGGATCAGTGCTTGGCAATTTTCCGGCATGGCCAGGAGGGTGAGCGGCAGGCCGATATGGTTGTTGAAGTTGCCGCGTGTGGCATGGACCACCGTGAAATGGCGTTGCAGGACGCGGGTGAGCATCTCTTTGACGGTGGTTTTGCCGCAGGAACCGGTGACGGCCAGCACCAGAGGGTTGACCTGTTGTCGCCAACGACTGGCGGCCTCGCCCAAGGCGTGCAACACATCCGGTACCAGTACGACGGGAACGGGGCAGGGTTCGCTGGGGGGCTGTTCAGCCAGGATGGCGGCGCAACCGGCGGCAATCGCTGTGTCGATAAAGGCATGGCCATCAAAACGGTCACCCCGCACGGCAGCAAACAGTTCGCCAGGGCGGATGGTGCGACTGTCGATGGAGACGCCGCGCAGGGGCAGCGGAGCGGCTTTGGCATCGAATAATGACAGGGAAATGGACACACGGCCTCCTTTGTCGGCAACGATGGAATGGCGCGATCACGCCACGACTGACTTTCATTATACGGCAAGTTGCGGCGGCTGTCTTGCAACTAATTGTGGGGTGGGTTGTGGGTGTTTGGTGGCGGGTGTTCTTTTGATAAATGACGGTAATTTTTATTTGCATGTGCTGTCGTTCAGGGGCTAGCATAAACTCTTTTTGTTTCGGGTATGGGCTTGAGGGTTGCGTCGTGCGGCAAGATCAACGAACAGGGAGGATGGGTGTGAACGCAAGCAGAGGGATGGGAAGGCTGGCAGTGGTGTTGGTGGTGACGCTTTTTACGGCGGGCTGTGCGGGTGCGATGCGTAGTTACAACACGGAGTTGCGGGAGACGACCCAGATGGTGGCGGCCAGTCGTCCGGATCTGGCCCTGCAGGTATTGGAGCAGAACAATACCAGTGCTGACAAGGATTTGTTGTATCACCTGGAGAAAGGGAGTTTGTTACGGTTGCAGGGGGAGTTTGCGGACAGTCGGCAGCAGTGGTTGGAGGCGGATCGGAGGGTGCGGGAGTGGGAGGATTTGGCGCGCAGCAATCCGGGCAAGTTATTGGGGGATATTGGCAGTTTGCTGGTCAACGACAAGGTTCGGCCTTATGAGGGGTATGACTATGAGAAGGTATTGTTGACGGCTTTGTTGGCCATGGATCATATGGCGTTGGGGGAGTGGGATGCGGCGCGCACGGAGATCAAGAAGACGCATGAGCGGGAGGCGATCATTGCGGAGTTTCACGCCAAGAAGGTGATTCAGGAGGAGGAGGAGGCCAAGAAGCGTCATTCGACCCGTACTGTCAAGGAGTTGCAGGGGTATCCGGTGGAGACGTTGAGCGATGCCCAGGTGATTGCTTTGAAGAATGGCTATCAGAATGCGTTCAGCCATTATTTGGCGGGTTTTGTGTATGAGGCGTTAAATGAGCCCAGTTTGGCGGCACCGGGTTATCGGCAGGCCATTGAGTTGCGACCGGATGTTGCTGTGTTGGAGGAGGGGTTAAAGCAGTTGGATCAGCGTCGTAGTCGGGCGGCGGCGGGCAAGACGGATGTGTTGTTTGTGGTGGAGGGGGGCATGGCGCCGGGGCGCAGTTCGATGATGATTCCGTTGCCGGTACCGACGGTGGGGTTGGTGAGTATCTCTTTCCCGGTGATTCCCAACAATCCGACGGCGGATTACCGTCTGAGTACGTTGATGGTGGATGACAACACGGTACCGATGGCGTTGGTGACCCATGTGGATGCCATGGCGCGGCGTACTTTAGCGGACGACATGCCGGGTATCATTGTGCGCAGCATGGTACGGGCGGCGACCAAGGGGTTGGCTCAGCGTCAGACCAACAAAAAGGGCAATGAGTTGGCCAGTTTGGCGATCATGTTGACGGGGTTGGTGATGGAGTCGGCGGATGAGCGTTCCTGGCGTACTTTGCCGGCCACCATTCAACTGGGGCGGGCGGCTTTCAAGCCGGGCAAGTACACGTTGCGCTTTCCTGCGGCCAATGGCACCCTGGTTTCTCTTCCGATAGAGGTGAGTGGGCGTCATCAGATCATTCCGATTCGGGTGGTGGATAACACGTTGTACGTGGCCAGCACACCGGGTTCTGCGCACGGTGTGGTACAGGAGGCGGTTTTGGAAAAAGAGCGGCCTGTTGCGCCTGTTGGGGGCAAGGTTGGGAAGAAGAAAAAAGAGTGAGGTGGTTGCAGGTCAACGGATGAGAGGAGTGTATCATGGGTGATGGATTGTGGTCCAAGTGGGTATTGGGTAGTGGTATGGTGGTCGTGATGGTGGGGTTGGCGGCCTGTCAGCCCCCCCCGCAGCGTTCGGCGGCCATTGCCAGCAAGGTGGAGGAGTTGGGGGTGATGTTGGATGTGCAGCCGGTGGAGTTGCGGGTTGTGCGGCGCAACAATTTATTGCATGTTCAGGCGGAGGTGTTCAACCCCACCACGCAGGATCAGAGTGTATCGTATCGTTTCCGTTGGGTAGATGCGGCGGGTTTTGTTTTGGATGAGGAGGCGTGGAAGCCGTTGCTGTTGCATGGGCAGCAGCGGCAATTTTTGCGCACGGTAGCGCCGGCTCCGCAGGCGGTTGATTTTCGTTTAGAGATGCATGCGCCCAACAATTCTGTTCCGGTGGACATTGCGGCCAATCAGCCGCGTCAGCCATGGAACGAGGTGGTGCGTTAGGGTTGTTCATAACTGGGGAGAGATGACGATGAGAAGGGTAGCAAAGCTGTTGGTAGTGACCTCTTTATTGGCGGGTTGTGCGACTGGTTCTGGTCCTACGTCGCCGCCTTTGGTTGGGGGCAATGTGCAGTATGGGGATGCCAAGGCGGTGGAGACGGTGACCAACACCTTTGGTTCGACTGATTTGCAGATGATTGCGGAGAGTATGACCCGTTCGATGTTGCAATCTCCGGCTTTGCATGGTGGCAAGCGTCGACCTTTGGTGACTGTCAACGAGGTCAAGAACAAGACCAGCGAGTATATTGACACCCGTGCCATTACGGATTCGATTTTGACCCAGATGACCAAGAGTGGGGTGGTTCGTTTTGTGGTAGATACGGCGGACATGCAGGATCAGACTGAGGAGTTGGCGCGTCAGAATCAGAGTGGACTATACAAAAAAAGCACCAGCAAGAAGATGGGCAGGATGGAGGGCGCCGATTATCGTTTGGTGGGTAGTATCTCTTCCATCACCAAGCGCACGCAGGATATTCATGACGTTTACTATAAATTCAGCCTGCGTTTGACTGAGATCGAGTCCGGGGTGGTGGAGTGGGCGGATGAGAAGGAGATTCGCAAGACGACGACGCGTTAGTGGTCTTGAAAAGTTGCATGGGGTCAAGGGGAGATTATCTCCCCTTGCGGGTGCAGGGCGGAGCCCTGCTGAAATGGCGCGCTTTTACGTGAGCAGATTTGCGCAGCAAATCTGCGCAGCGCGCCAAATCTGTGCCCCGCAGGGGCACTCTTTGGGAGGGCGGACGCCCGACATGCACCTTGTTGGCTTGATTGGTGGGTATGGGAAAATTCAAAGGAGAGGGCTTATGAGAGTGCTCCGTGGCTGGATGGTGTTGGTTTGGATGTGTTTGAGTGTGGTGGGGCATGCGGCGGACAAGGGACCGCCCAAGATTGCTGTGACGGATCTGACCTATGAGGAGAAGGTGCAGCAATATTTTCGTTCTGTGTCTGCTGATTTTCGGCAGACGCGTCAGGAGAGTGTGCGCAGTGGTCGGGAGCAGACTGATTTCCTTTATGATGAGCGGGAGGGGGTCAATGTATACATTGACCGTGGGGAGTTGCACAAGTTTACCGCTGATTTGAGGGGGGAGTTGATTCAATCCGGCTATCGGGTGGTGCAGGGCAAGCCGATTGGTGGCAAGGATCAGGAGCGGTTGTTTGACGTATTGGATCGCATCAAGCGGGGCTATTACAAGGGGGCGGATTACGTTCTTTTTGGTACGGTCAGCAGTATTGATGTGCGGGATGAGTCCACGCCTGTTGCTGGGACTGTATCGACTTATGCGCAGACGGTTGGTTTGGAGTTGGTGGTGGAGTTCAGTTTGATCCATGCCAAGAGTGGCGAGGTGAAGGCGGCTTTTAGTGCCATGGGTGAGGGGTCGGATGTGCGGTTGCGGGAGTCGGCGGCGGCGCGGGTGGTGCCCAGTCGGGGTCGGATGATTGCTGAGGTTTCCAAGGGTTTGGCGCAGGATGCCATTCGGCAGTTGCAAGGTCAGTTGAGTGGTAACATGGTGCAGCAAGGTGGTTGGGCTCCTGATGTCGGGATGCCGGCGGAGCAGGAGCAGGTTACGATTTATCGTTGAGCTGTTAATCTGTTAAATTACTGCGGGGTGCAGGGGCGGTCACCGCCCCTGCTGGGTGCAGGGCGAAGCCCTGCTTGTAATGGCGCGCTTTTATCGAAGCAGATTTGCGCAGCAAATCTGCGCAGCGCGCCCAAATTTGTGCCCCGCAGGGGCACTCCTTGGGAGGGCGGAGCCCGACTTTTAACGGCGAGGTACGCAGTTACCTACGGGGAAAACCCATTGGGAGGGTGTGCGTATTGGCGCATAAAAACGCGCCAATACGCACACCTTGCGTCAATTAGGCGCTTAAGCCGATGCAAAAAGCGCATCGGCTTATCGTGAAAAGCGCGCCAGAAAGGCAAAGGCAACAGATAAAAGCAACAGATAAAAGCAACAGATAAAAGCAACAGATAAAAGCAACAGATAAAAGCAACAGATAAAAGCCAAATTCCCAAGGCTCCGCCCTGGACCCGCCAGGGAGCCAGCTCCCTGGACCCGGATTAATTTCTAAACACTCAAATCCTCCACCTCATCCTCCTCCACCTCTTTCCCCTCCGCCAACAACTGCAAATACTCCCGATGGCTATGCAACGCCGAAAGCAAATAGGCGCCACTCATGACAAAAAGAGTAGAGGCCATGTGAATGGTCAACACCGCAATAAAAATAACCACCCCCACCAGGGTAAGGAAAGGACGCTTACGATGGTAGTAAAAGTCCTTCATACTGCGAAAACGAATGGTACTCACCATCAAAATGCCCAACGTAAAGGTCAGAAAAAGCGGTAGCCAACGCCACAAACCAACGACCTCCCCAGACGTGGAACCAATCCCCAACTCTTGATAAAAAAGAACCAAGGCAGAAACTACCCCCGCCGCCGCCGGAATGGGCAAGCCCTGAAAATAACGCTTGGAAACCCGCTCATCCTGAATGACATGCTGCTGCACATTAAAACGAGCCAAACGCAACGCACCACAAACGGCATACAGGAAGGCCGCCGCCCAACCAAGACGATGAAAAGGCTCCAACGCCCACAAATAAACCAAAACAGCCGGCGCAATGCCAAAGGAAAGGAAGTCCGCCAAACTGTCATACTCTTTGCCAAAAGCAGAAGTGGCATTCATGGCCCGTGCTACCCGACCATCCAAACCATCAAAAACACCAGCCGCCAAAATGGCCTGGGCGCTATGCTCGTAGTTGCCACCCAAAGCAGCCATAATGGCATAAAACCCAAAGAACATGCCCCCGGTGGTCAAAAGACTGGGGAAAATATAGACGCTTTTGTGCTTGTTAATCAATTCGCTCATACATTCTTCTCCAGATGAGCGATGATACTCTCCCCAGCGCGGGTGTGATCGTTCAAGGAAACTACCAAACGCGCAGAAAGAGGTAAATAAAGGTCAACACGAGACCCAAAACGAATCAAACCAAAACGCCCCCCCTGTACCACCTCCTGCCCCGGCTGCAACCGACACACAATACGGCGGGCAATCAAACCAGCTACCTGCACAAAAGGCAAAACTACCCCGGAAGGAGAGGTCAAAAGAATCTCCATCCGCTCGTTCTCCAGCGAAGCCTTGTCCAAAGCCGCGTTGACAAATCGACCAGGATGATAAGCCAACTTGCTGACCGTGCCATCCATGGGGCAACGATTGACGTGTACGTTAAAAACATTCATAAAAATGGAACATTTCCGTGCCGGCAAACCAGAAAGCGGTGCGGCAGCTACCTCCTCGATAGCAATAATCCGACCATCAGCAGGCGCAATGACCAAACCCCCACCCAACCCCTCACCCACAGGAGGATGACGCTCAGGATCACGAAAAAACCAGATGCACCAACCGGTCAAAAGCCAAAGCAACAGCGAACCCAGCAGAGAAGGACACACAACCTCCCCAGCAATGGCAACAGCCGCAAAGGCCGCAATGAACGGCAACCCTTCCACAGCAACGGGGCTACGCACGGAATGATTCACTCCTGAAGCAAGAGAAGCAAGTACAGCGGCAGAGAGCAAAAATACCCCCCGCCGCCCACACAGCAGAACTAATTCTTACTCTTATCAACCAGCTGTCCCTTTTTAATCCAAGGCATCATGTCACGCAGATTGCGCCCCACCTCCTCGATGGCATGCTGCTGGCCACGACGGCGCAACGCCTGAAAATGGGCCCGACCGCTCATGTTTTCCAAAATCCACTCCCGCGCAAAAACACCATTCTGTACCTCAGTCAAGATACGCTTCATCTCCTGCTTGGTCTCCTCGGTGATCACACGGGGACCACGGGTCAAATCACCATACTCCGCCGTGTTGGAGATGGAGTAACGCATGTTGGCAATGCCCCCCTCATAGATCAAGTCCACAATCAACTTGGTCTCGTGCAGACACTCGAAATAGGCCATCTCCGGCGCATAACCCGCCTCCACCAACGTCTCAAAACCCGCCTGAATCAAGGCCGTGATCCCACCACACAAAACCGCCTGCTCGCCAAAGAGATCCGTCTCGGTCTCCTCCTTGAAGGTGGTCTCAATGATCCCAGCCCGACCACCACCAATGGCCGAAGCATACGCCAATGCCGTCCGACGCGCCTCACGGGTGTAATCCTGATGGATGGCAATCAACGTGGGTACACCCCCACCACGACTGTACTCCGCCCGCACCAAATGGCCCGGACCCTTGGGCGCAGCCAGAAAAACATCACATTCCAAAGGCGGATCAATCTGCCCGAAATGAATGTTGAAACCATGCGCAAACACCAGCGCACTGCCCGGTTTGAGGTTGGGAGCAATGCTCTCCCGGTAGATGCGCGCCTGATGCTCGTCAGGGGCCAACACCATCACCAGGTCCGCACCAGCAACCGCCTGCGGCAGATCCGCGACAGACAGCCCCGCATTTTCCGCCTTCTTGCGGGAAGAAGAGTCAGGACGCAGACCAACCACCACGTCCATGCCAGAATCCTTCAGGTTGAGGGCATGGGCGTGCCCCTGCGAACCATAGCCGATAATGGCGATCTTTTTCGCTTTCAAGTGGGCCAAGTCGGCGTCACGGTCGTAATATACTTTCATGCAGGGATCCTTATCAAAAGTCAAATGGAAGACAAAATGCAGTGCCGTTACTTGCGGTTGCCGCGTGCCAAGGCAACCTGACCGGTGCGCACGACCTCGCCAACGCCATACGGCTCCAGCATGGCCAGACAGGCATGCAACTTGTCATTATCACCGGTTACCTCAATGATCAAAGAGGTGGGGGTGGCATCCACCACCTGGGCGCGAAAAATGGCAACAATGTCCATGATCTCATCGCGCACATTCTTGTCCTGCCCGCGTTCCGTACTCACCTTGATCAACATCAACTCACGCCCCACATGCGGCCCCTCGCTGAGATTGACCACCTGGATGACCGGAATCAACTTGTGGAGTTGCTTTAAAATCTGCTCGATAATCGGACCATCCCCCCCCGTGACCAGGGTGATGCGCGAGGTCTGCTTGTCACCCACCGGGGCAACCGTCAAACTCTCAATATTGAAGCCACGCGCAGAAAATAGTCCAGAAACCCTGGAAAGTACGCCCGATTCGTTTTCAACCAGTACGGAAATGATATGTTTCATGGCTGTTTCCTATAGAAGCTCGCCCAGGATCATATCTTGCAGGGCACCACCAGCAGGGACCATGGGATAAACGTTGGACTCGCGGCGGACCCGAAAATCCATCACCACCGTACCAGGATGGGCCAACCCCTGCCGCAGCAGCGGCATCACCTCCTCAGGTCGATCCGTCCGCAATCCCAAGGCCCCATAGGCTTCGGCCACCTTGACAAAGTCGGGCGCGTTGGCAATATCCGTCTCGGCGTAACGCCGCTCATAGAAAAGCTCCTGCCACTGCCGCACCATGCCCAGATAACCATTGTTGAGAATAATGATCTTGATGGGCAGATTGTACTGCAGACAGGTGCCCAACTCCTGGATGTTCATCTGGATGGAGCCATCCCCACTGATCACCACCACCTGACGCTTGGGAAAGGCCACCTGTGCCCCCATGGCGGCAGGCAGACCATACCCCATGGTGCCCAATCCGCCAGAAGTCAACCAGTGCCGCGCCTCCTGGAAGCCGTAAAATTGCGCCGCCCACATCTGATGCTGACCCACATCGGTCGCGATGATGGCCTGCCCCTCGGTCAAGGTGCAGAGCGACTGAATCACATACTGCGCCTCAATCACCTCCGGCCCCTGGGTAAAACGCAGACAATCCTTCTTGCGCCACTCGGCAATCTCCTGCCACCACGCCTGCCGGTCAGGCTGCTTTTGCTCCGCCTTCTCTTCCCGTACCAGCGCGTTGATCTGGTTGAGCACCAAACGCACATCCCCCACAATGGGCAGATCCACGCGCACATTCTTGGAAATGGAGGTGGGATCCACATCAATGTGGATAATCTTGGCGTGCGGGGCAAAAGAGGAAATTTTCCCGGTCACCCGATCATCAAAACGGGCACCAATGGCCACCAACAGGTCGCAGTTCGACACCGCCATGTTGGCCTCATAGGTGCCATGCATGCCCAACATGCCCAAAAAGCGTACATCACTGGCCGGAAAAGAGCCCAACCCCATCAAGGTGTGGGTAATGGGCAGATTGAGCGCGTTGGTCAGCCAGCGCAACTCCTCCCATGCGTTGGCCAGAATCACACCACCACCCGTGTAAAGCAAAGGCCGCTCGGCTACCTGCAACATCTCCACCGCCCGCCGTACCTGCCGTTGATGCCCCTTGGTCGTGGGCCGGTAAGAGCGAATGGTTACCTCCCCGCTGGGCGGGGCATAGTCGGTCTTGGTGTTGGAAACATCCTTGGGAATGTCCACCAACACCGGCCCAGGTCGCCCACTGTTGGCAATAAAGAACGCCTCGCGCAGCACACGGGCCAAATCACGGACATCCCGCACCAGATAGTTGTGCTTGGTGCAGGAACGGGTGATGCCAACGGTATCCACCTCCTGAAAGGCATCATTGCCGATCAACGGCACCGACACCTGGGCGGAGATGCAGACCATGGGAATCGAGTCCATGTAGGCGGTGGCCAAACCGGTAACCGCATTGGTGGCCCCAGGACCAGAGGTGACGATGGCCACACCCGGTCGGCCAGTAGCGCGCGCATAACCATCCGCCGCATGCAGCGCGCCCTGTTCATGGCGGGAGAGGATATGGGTTATCTTGTCCCCCGCCTTGTAAATTTCATCATAGATGTAAAGCGCCGCACCGCCCGGATAGCCGAAAACGGTCTGAACTCCCTGTTCCAGCAGGCACTTTACGACAATTTCTGCACCTGTCAATTGCACCTTGCAACTCCCAACATGGCTGAGTTGATCCATTGATTACAACACCCGGCGCACGGTTTCCAAAACCCGTTTGCGGGTAAAGGGTTTTTCCATTTGCTGGACGGCACCGAAATCACGGGCGATGCGCAGGCTGAATTGGGCATCCAGCCCCCGCCCACCACCGGACATGGCAATAATCTTGATGTCTGGAAAGGCTTCCTGCAACTCCATGATCAACTCCACCCCATCCTTTTCCGGCATCAGTACATCGGTGATGACCAAATCGAAGGTGGCGGAGCGGAAACTTTGCACCCCTTGCTTGCCATCGGCAGCCTCTTCAATGCGGTGCCCCTCATCTTCCAGAATTTCCCGCAGCAAAGCGCGGATGGAAGAGTCGTCATCCACGACCAGAATGTTTGCCATGTCTATTCTACACCCTCTCAATCGCGATTTCTGCCCAGATAATGGTTAAGACCACAAATCAGGACGTTTGTTCCGGGCGGGAGCGGTGATAGGCCTCGATGGAAGCATCACGCACTTCGCGAATCATCGCACCCTTGACTGCCTCCAACAATTCTACTGGTACTTGCAAAAGACGGGCAATGCTTTTTATCTCCTCCTTGCCCTGAAAATGGCGTTCGGCCAGGGTAATCTTCAGGAAATCGTCCAGAATGACCGCCTTGAAAGTTTCATCCGCGATGGTCAACTCGGCGGTCGCTGTTTTCCAGGATTCGCCCTTCTTGATTTTTTTCTTCAGAAAGTCCATGGCTCTGGCATGCAGCAGATCCTGATCTTCGCTGAAACCGGGCTGGACAATCTCAAAACGGGCATCATAATCCTCTTTTTCCGGACGCAGGAACTCTTCTTTGTGCGCGGTGGTTGGTTGCTTCTTGCTCATGGTGTCTCCGTTACGGGGGGCGGTGCAGGTTGCTCATGGGTGACTGGTCCCTTTTTATCCAACAGAAGAACCGTTTGGCAGGCCACAAAGATGGAGGAGAAAGTTCCCAGCAAGACGCCAACAAACAAGGCCAGGGCAAAATCGTGGATCACCAGACCGCCAAAAATCAACAGAGCCACCAGGACCAGAATAACGGTCAGGGAGACGATGATGGTCCGCGACAGTGTGTCATTGATGGCGCGGTTGATCACCATGCCGATGGAGAGTTTTTTGGAGCGGATCCGCTCTTCCCGCACCCGGTCAAAGACAACGATGGTATCGTTGATCGAATAGCCGATGATGGTCAAGACAGCCGCCAACACCACCAGCGTAAACTCCTTTTGGGTCACCGAAAAAAGTCCCATGGTGATGACCACATCATGGAGCAGAGAGAGAATGGCGCCAACCGCAAAACGCCACTCAAAACGCCAGGCGATATAGAGCAGAATGGCCAGAAAAGAGTAAAAAACCGCCCATAACCCGCTCTGCACCAACTCCGATCCGACCTGAGGGCCAACAAATTCTACCCGTCTCAGCTCCACTTTACCGCCATCGGCAGTCGGCTTGATGGCCTCCACCACCTTGTTGGCCAGAGCACCTTGCGCTTCGGCATTGCCGGACTGTTGGCCGATGCGGATCAAAATCTCTTCGGCAGAGCCAAACTGCTGGATGGAAACATCCCCCAGATGCAGATGGCTCAAGGCTGCGCGCACTTGATCCACATGGGGCGGTTTTTCAAAGCGTACCTGTACCAGGATCCCCCCTGAAAAGTCGATGCCCAGGTTGAGCCCCTGCACCAAAAGGGAGCCAATGCTCAACAGGGTGAGCAGGCCGGAGAAGGTGAACGCCAAAATTTGCGTTCTCAGGCTGACAAAGTCAAAGCGGGGTTTGGTATGCATCAGTTCCATGAAAACAATCCTCTTGCACCGGTTTGGCACCAGTCGCCCCCTCCCCAGTGGGGAGGGCAGTAGCGATTGGTTAAACGCTCAATGTTCTGACATGTCGGCCCTGCAGAATCATGTCCAGGACCACACGGGTAACAAAAACGGCGGTATACATGGAGATGATCAGGCCGATGGAGAGGGTAACGGCAAAACCTCTGACCGGACCGGTTCCAAACTGATAGAGCACCAATCCGGTGATCAGGGTGGTGATATGGGAGTCCAGAATGGTGGCAAAGGCCCGGGCGTAGCCGTGTTCAATGGCGGCCAACGGGGTTTTACCCAGACGCAACTCTTCACGGATGCGCTCAAAAATCAGCACGTTGGCATCCACCGACATGCCCATCAGCAGCACAGCCCCGGCGATACCGGGCATGGTCAAGGTGGCCTGCATCATGGCCAGAGCAGCCATCAACATCAATACGTTGAGCAACACGGCCATGTTGGCCAGCCAGCCAAACCCCTTGTAGTAGACCCCCATGAAAAAGAGTACCAACGCGCCGCCAATCAGGATGGAGGCCAAACCCTGGTCGATGGAATCCTGCCCCAGGGTGGGGCCGACAGTACGCTCTTCGACAATCTTGACTGGAGCCGGCAGCGCCCCGGCGCGCAGGATGATGGCCAGATCGTGCGCCTCTTCCGTGCTGAAACTGCCGCTGATTTGCGCCCGGCCACCCTCGATCTTTTCCCGGATTACCGGTGCCGAATAGACCACATTGTCCAGCACGATGGCCATCCGCTCGTTGACATGCTCCCCGGTCAATTGGGCAAACTTGCGCTCGCCCTGGCGATTAAAAGTGATGGAGACATAGGCCTCACTGTACTGGCTGAAATTGACGCGGGCGTCGGTCAGCAGATCACCAGAAAGCACCGTCCGCTTTTTCAGCAGATAGGCTTGCCGACCTTTTTGTCCGCTCTCCTTGTTGCCGTACAGAATCACGTCACCCGGGGGGACACGACCGGCCAGGGCAGCATTGAGATCGCCCTTTTCATCCACCATCTTGAACTCCAGGCGGGCGGTGCGACCGATCAACGCCTTGGCACGGGTGGGATCGTTCAAGCCGGGCAGTTGCACCAGAATACGGTCCTCACCCTGCTTTTGGATGGTCGGTTCGGTGACGCCAAACTGGTCAATGCGGGAACGGATGGTCTGAATGGACTGTTCCAGGGCAAAACGGCGAATCTCTTTCTGCTCCAGCGGTTTGATGGTCAGACGCAACTTTTTGCTGCCGGCATCTTCGCCAAACTGGGTGGTCGGCAACTCTTTTTCCAGCACTTGACGGTACTTGGGAGAATCCCCGCTCTCGGTCAAGACAATGCTGACCGTGTCGATGCCCTCCCGTTCCACACTTTGATAGCGCAGTTGCTCCTTGCGTAGAATGCCACGCACCTCATCGACCAGATTTTCGGCGGTCTGTTCGACGGCTTTATCGGACTCCACGTTGAGCAGCAGATGCAGCCCCCCCTGCAGATCCAGCCCCTGGGCGATCACCTGATGTGGCAACCAGGAGGGCCACCACGCGGGAACGCCGTGGTTGACGCTGGGGAAAACGTAGAGCAGGGAGAGCAGCACCGTAAAGAGAATTAACGCGGGTTTCCATAAAGGGACTTGTCGCATGGTGGTCAGCCTTGAGAGTCTTCCGTTGCGCTGGTTTTATTTTCTGGAGAGAAGGTGCCTTTGCTGGTCACTTCCACGACGCTGACGCGGCGAACCCGGATGCGCACCGGACGGAAGAGCTTGTTGCCGATCTCCACATCGCCCACTTCCAGGATGATCAGATCGTTTTCCACCCGGTGTACGCGGCCAATCAAACCACCGCCGGTAACCACCGTATCGCCACGGGTCAGGTTGGCCACCATCTCCTTGTGGGCCTTGGCCTGTTTTTGTTGGGGCCGGATCAGAAAAAAATAAAAGATGCCGAACAGGGCCACCATAAAGACGATATTTCCGATCACCGCCTCCGTATTGGAGGGTGCAGCGGCATAAGCGGTACTGATCAGATCAAGCATGATAGTTATTCTCCATACAGAACAGGTCAAAAGTGCAGCACGGCAACAGGCAGCGACAGCATGCCAAACGGTGACGCTAGGATAGTGCAACCCACTTGTAAAGGATTTTCAGTATCGGTCACTCGTTTTGCTTAATCTTCGTCGCCAGAGAGACGTTGTTGGTAGAAGTCGGCGCGGAAAGCGGCAAAACGGTCCGTGGCGATGGCCTGCCGCATGCCCTCCATCAAGTCCAGGTAGTAGTGCAGGTTATGCAGGGTCATCAAGCGCAGGACGGCAATCTCCTTGTTGCGGAAGAGATGGTGCAGATAGGCCCGGCTGTAGTGTTGGCAGCAGTGACACAGGCAGTGTGCATCCACCGCTCTGGCATCTTCCCGAAAGCGGGCCTGCTTGATGTTTCTGGCCCCCCAGCGGGTCAGCAGTTGCCCATTGCGGGCGTTGCGGGTCGGCAGCACGCAGTCAAACATGTCCATGCCAGCGGCGACGGCTTCGACGAGATCTTCCGGCTTGCCCACCCCCATCAGATAGCGTGGCTGCTCTTTGGGTAGCAAGGCGGGGGCATAGGAGAGCACTTCGGCCATTTTTTCCTTCGGTTCGCCCACCGACAGGCCGCCCAGGGCATAGCCATCAAACCCCAATTCAATCAGGGCGGCGGCGGACTCCTGGCGCAGATCGGCCTCCATGCCCCCCTGCACAATACCAAAGAGGGCTTGCTGTCGGTCGGGACGCCGCGCGGCCAGACAGCGCGCACCCCAGCGCACGGAAAGTTGTAGGGATTTGGCCAGATAGTCCCGCTTGGCCGGGTAGGGGGGGCATTCATCCAACTGCATCATGATGTCCGAGCCCAGATCTTCCTGAATCTGGATGGCCAGTTCCGGGCTTAACAGGTGGGCGCTGCCATCGAGGTGGGAGCGGAAGGTGACCCCCTCTTCACGGATGCGGCGCATGGCCCCCAGACTGAAAACCTGATAGCCGCCGGAGTCGGTCAGAATGGGACCAGGCCAGTGCATGAAGCGGTGTAGTCCGCCCAGTTGCGCGATCAGGCGATGACCGGGACGCAGATAGAGGTGATAGGTGTTGCCCAGGATGATTTGCGCCTGGATCTCCTGCAGATCGGCGGAGGTGAGGGTTTTGACGCTGGCGGCGGTTCCCACCGGCATGAAAATGGGCGTTTGTACCGTGCCGTGCGCTGTGTGGAAACGGCCGCGCCGCGCTCCGCTGGGATCGGTGTGCAGCAGTTCAAAAAAAGGTTGGGTCATGAGCGGTGTTTTCCTGGCCAGAGCAGCATGGCATCGCCGTAGGAGTAGAAGCGATAGCCCCGATTGATGGCGTGGGCATAATCCCGATCCATGCGGCGCTTGCCGATCAAGGCGGCAACCAGCATCAACAGGGTGGAGCGGGGCAGATGAAAGTTGGTGATCAGACCATCGACAACGCGGAAACGGTAGCCCGGCAGAATAAAGAGTCCGGTTTCGCCCCGCCAGGGGCGCACCCGACCGCTGGGCAGGGCGGCGCTCTCCAAGACCCGCAGCGACGTGGTACCGACGGCGATGACCCGGCCCTGGCGGGCGTGGGTCTGGTTGATCAAACGGGCGCTGTGCGGCGAGAGGATGGCCCGTTCCCGGTGCATGACATGGCGGTGCAACGCCTCTTCGCGCACGGGTTGAAAGGTGCCGGGGCCCACATGCAGGGTGACGGTGGTACTCTGGATACCCAGGATTTTCAGACGGGCCAACAGCGAAGGGGTAAAATGCAGGCCCGCAGTGGGGGCGGCGATGGCGCCGGGATGGCGGGCGTAGATGGTCTGGTACCGTTCTGGATCCTGTTGTGGATCGGAGGCGGTGATATAGGGCGGCAGGGGCAGTTGTCCGTGCCGTTGCAGGGCTTTTTCCAGGGCCTCCTCCTGGCTGTGCAGCAACACCCGGAAACCGTTGCTGCTGCGTTCCAGAAAGGTGACCCGCAGACCGGGGGCAATGTCGATCTGCAGGCCGGGGTGGATCCGTTTGCTGCCGGTGGCCATGGCCTCCCATTCACCGGCGCTGGCCAGTGGCTGCAGCAGCAAGATTTCGATGCGACCGCCAGAGGGTTTGTGGCCCAGCAGGCGGGCCGGGATGACCCGGGTATCATTCATCACCAACAGGTCACCGGGTTGCAACCAGTCTGGCAGTTGGCGAAAAACAGCATCGTGGCGTTTGCCGGGCAGACTGACCAGCAGTCGGGAGCGGTCGCGGACCGGGGCGGGGCGTTGCGCGATGCGTTCGGTTGGCAGGAGATAATCAAAATGGCACAAACGCCATGCCGTTGTGCGATTGGCGGCAAAAGGGGAGGTCAAGGTGCGTCCTGTTATGCTGTCCACGAAAAAAAACGGGGTGATTATGATTGGACCTGATAGATGGTCACCCCGTTGCGACCGCCTTTTTTGACCACATACATGGCCTGATCGGCATTTTGCAGCAGCAGTTCAACCGAGTCGCCATGTTCTGGAAAAAGGCTCAAGCCGATGCTGGCACCGATTTGACAACGATTTTCGTTGAGAATAAAGGGTTCGCTGAGTGTCTGGACAATTTTACTGCAGACGTTGATGGCATGTTGTTTGTCGCCGATGGCGGGCAGAATCAGGGCAAACTCATCCCCCCCCATGCGGGCCAGGGTGTCCGAGTTGCGCAGTTGTTGCCGTGTGCGTGCGCCGACCTCCTGCAAAAGCAGATCGCCAATATCATGTCCCAGGGTGTCATTGACCGCTTTGAAATGGTCCAGATCCAGAAAGCCGACCGCCAGAGGTTGCTGTGTGCGGGAGGCTCTTTTCACCTCCTGGGTCAACAGTTCGTGAAAGAGCAGACGGTTGGGCAGGCCGGTGAGGGCGTCATGGGTGGCCATATGCCGGATGCGGTCATCGGCCAGACCACGATCAATTACCCCGGCCAGGGTGGTGGTGATGGTGGTCAAAAAGGCTTCTTCTTCTGGATCATAGGGGTGCAGATGATCGACGTAGAGGTTGAGCACGCCGAGCAGCCTGCCCTGCAGCAGGATGGGCAGACAGTAGTGACCATGTTCGTGGATGCCATCGAAGGTGACATCATGACGGTCGTCCAGGGCATTGGCGAAGACCATTTTTTTGGCCTGCGCCGCTTTGCCGCACAAGCAATAGCCAAAGGGGATATGCTGACATGCATGCAAAAGGGCATTATGGAGATTTTTTTGTGCCACCATCTCCAGGTGCTCATCCTCGGTGACCAGAAAAATGGACCCCTTGTACTGCATGGCCAACCAGGGCACGGTCAAAATAATCTCCAGGGCCACTTCCAGTTTGCGCTGCAGGGGCAGGGGTTCGATACCGATCTCCAGCAGGGCACTGATGGCGATACGGTTGACATAGGCGCGCAGATCGCGCTCTTCAAGAATTTTCAGGTTGGTAATGTCGCGGATAATGGCGGTGCAGAAGGTTTCGCCCTGGCGTTGCCATTGCGAGATGGTCAACTCAATGGGAAATTCATGGCCATCCATGCGCACGGCCAGCCCCCGCATGGGCTCATGGGTGTGGGGCAGGGCGTTGGCGTGCTGCGGCAGGATCCATTTTTTTTGCCATTCTGGATCCAGCCAGTTGGGGGAGAACAGATGGGTGATCGAGCGCTCCAGCAGATCCCGTTCCTGGCAATCGAACATGCTGGCGCAGACATGGCTGCAGAACAGAATGGAACCCTCGGCATCGAACACCAACAGGGCGTCGCGCAGGGACTGGGTCATGGCGCGCAGGCGGGCTTCGTTCTCTTCCAGTTGTTTGGTGTGTTGTTGCAGATCTTTTGTGTTGGCAATCACGGTTTGCGTCAACTTGCGCAGGGTACCGGCCAGAGTGCCAATCTCATCGTGGCGCGTGGCGATCAGGGTCTCCAGTGGCTGGATGCTGTCGGGGGAGAGCCTCTGATGGCCGATAAAGTCGTGTGTCAGATTTTGCAACAGGGTCAGGTGACGGGTCAACCGGATCAGCCATCGCCCCAGCGTGACCCAGAACAGCAGTGCGAGTATCAGCAGGGCAGAGGAGGCGATCCAGAGAAGCTCTGCATTGCTGAACAGGGGTGGCACAGTGAAGGCAAAGAGGGCGACGACCGCGACAACGGCCAGTAAAACGGTCAAAACCCGGACTGTGGCCTGTTGCAACAAACGGGAATAACGCATTACTGCATCCTTCTGGACATCTTGGGTGTGTTACCCCAAGCGATGGTATATGGAGCTATATTGCCCCCCATTCTACTGTGTTTTCTGTCGCGACACAAAGGTTACCCTCTGTTTACATCCATTTTTCTGTACTGCCAAATACTTAACTGGCTTTTACCCCTGTTTGCAGGCGGTGACGGCGGCGGCAAAATCCAATCGACCATCATAGAGGGCTTTGCCGGTGATGATCCCGGAGATGCGACCGCCATTGGCATAGGGGCCGGGCTGTTCCAGCACGTGCAGAACATCGGCCAGGGAAGAGATGCCGCCGGACAAAATCACGGGAATGGTGATCGCTTCGGCCAAGGCGCGGGTGGCGGCCACGTTGGGGCCTTGCAGTGCCCCATCGCGGGCAATATCGGTAAAGATGATCTCGGCCACGCCGGCCTCTGCGAAGCGTTGTGCCAACTCCACGGCGCGGATATTGGTCACCTCGGCCCAGCCTTGCACGGCAACCCAGCCATCGCGGGCATCGATGCCGACCAGGATACGGTCTGGAAAGAGACGGCAGGCTTCCTGAACCAGTTGTGGATCACGGCAGGCGACGGTACCCAGAATCAGGCGTTGAATGCCCAGGCTGAGATAGCGCTCCATGGTGGCCAGGGTGCGGATACCGCCTCCCAGTTGCACGGGGATGGTCAAGGCGGAGACGATGGCGGCAATGGCGGCATCGTTGACTGGCTGTCCGGCAAAGGCGCCGTTGAGGTCGACCACATGCAACCGTTCCGCTCCCAGTTTTTGCCAGTGGCTGGCCATGGCACCCGGATCGTCGGAGTAGACGGTATGTTGCGTCATGTCGCCCTGAAAGAGGCGCACGCATTGGCCATCCTTGAGATCAATGGCGGGAATGATCAGCATGGGTCACGGTCTCCATTGGGTAAAGTGGTGCAACAGGCGCAGGCCATGGCGTTGGCTTTTTTCCGGGTGAAACTGGGTGGCGAACAGGTTGTCGCGGGCGATGGCGGCGGTGAAGGGGATGCCATAGTCGGCCTGTCCGGCGATGACGCTGCTCTCCTGTGGGCAACCATGATAGGAGTGGACAAAATAAAAATGGGCGCCGTCGGGAATCTCTTGCCAGAGGGGGTGGGTTTGGGTTTGGCGCACCTGATTCCAGCCCATGTGGGGCACTTTCAGATGGCGGGTAGGATCTTCTGGATCTGGCATGTCGGTGGCAAAGCGGAGCACGGGACCGGCAAAGAGATTCAGCCCCGGATGGATGCCGTACTCATGTCCTTCACTGAAGAGCAACTGCATGCCGACACAGATACCGAGAAAGGGGCGCCCGGCCTGGATATGGTCCAGAAGTGGGGGCAGCAGGCCGCTCTCCGTCAGGTTGCGGTGGCAATCGGCAAAGGCACCCACCCCAGGCAGCACCAGGTGGGAGGCATGTTTGAGCTCTTCGGCCTGTTTGCTGATGCGCACCTGGGCCCCGACCGACTCCAGGGCTTTGGCCACCGAGCGCAGATTGCCGGAACCGTAATCGATAACGATGATCATAGCCATACTCTGCAGAGGGGTTAGCTGTCGGAGAGAAGTCCTTTGGTACTGGGAACCAGTTGACCGCGTCGGGGATCCAGCACACAGGCCCGCCGCAGAGCCAGGGCCAGGGCCTTGAAACAGGATTCGATTTTGTGGTGGTCGTTGCTGCCATAGAGATTTTCCACGTGGATGGTGGAGCGGCTATGGTTGGCAAAGGCGGTGAACCATTCGCGAAACAGTTCGGTATCAAATTGACCAATTTTGCTGTTGCTGAAGGTGACATGCCAGACCAGGGTGGCCCGGTTGGAGAGGTCGATTACCACCCGCGACAGGGATTCATCCAGGGGGATGGTGGCAGAACCAAAGCGGGCGATGCCCCGTTTATCGCCCAGGGCCTGCCGGAAGGCTTCGCCCAGGGTGATGCCCACATCTTCGACGGTGTGATGGTCATCGATATGGGTATCGCCACGGGCGTAGAGTTCGATGTCGAAGAGGCCATGGCGGGCCAGTTGATCCAGCATATGGTCCAGGAAGGGGCAACCGGTTGCGATGTTTGACAGACCGGTCCCATCCAGGTTGAGGGTGACGCTGACCTCGGTCTCTTGGGTTTTGCGTTCGACGCGGGCGGTACGGATCACGAGGCACTCTCCAGGCGGCAATCGATGCTGTATTGGTGGGCGGTCAACCCTTCCCGGTTGGCGAGATGGGAGGCAATCGGGCCGATCTGACGCAGGGCCGATAAGGGACCGCCCAACAGGCTGGACCGTTTGATGAAATCATAAACGCCGAGCGGGCTGGAAAAACGGGCGGTACCACTGGTTGGCAGCACATGGTTGGGACCGGCCACATAGTCGCCAATGGCCTCCGGGGTGTAGCGGCCCAGGAAGATGGCCCCGGCGTTATGGATCAGCGGCAGTGCTGCTTCCGGGTCGGCCAGGGAGAGTTCCAGATGTTCGGGGGCGGCTTGCGAGGCCAGTTGGCAGGCGGTGGCCAGATCGGGAACGGTGATCAAAATCCCTCGGTTGGCCAGGGCTATGCGGCTGATGGCGTGTCGGCTCAAGGTGTGCAGCAGGCGTTGCAGCTGTTCCTCCACGGCGTCGGCCAGGGGGGCGGAGTCGGTAATCAGGATGGCCTGCGCTGCTTCGTCATGTTCGGCCTGTGAGAGCAGATCGGCGGCCAGCCACTCTGGATTGCTCTCCTGATCGGCGATGACCAAAATTTCCGAGGGGCCGGCGATCATGTCGATGCCGACCTGACCGAAGACTTGCCGTTTGGCGGTGGCCACATAGATATTGCCTGGGCCGACAATTTTATCGACCTGGGGGATGGAGGCGGTCCCATAGGCCAGGGCGGCGACGGCCTGGGCGCCGCCGACGCGAAAGATGCGCTGCACGCCAGAGACCCGTGCTGCGGCCAGCACCAGGGGGTTGATGCTTCCATCCGGGGTGGGCACCACCATGACCAGTTCGCGCACGCCGGCCACCTGGGCTGGGATGGCGTTCATCAGCACCGAGGAGGGATAGCTGGCCAGACCGCCCGGTACGTAGAGGCCGGCCCGTTCGATGGGGGTCAAGCGTTGTCCCAGTTGCATGCCGGTGGCATCCACGTAGCGCTGGATACCCATGTTGGGCATTTGCCATTGATGATAGGCGCGGATGCGTTCTGCCGCCGCCTGCAGGGCGGCCATATCCTCTTCTGGGAGTTGTTGGCAGGCGGTATCGATCTCTGCTGCGGAGAAGGCCAGTTGTTCCGGGTGCAGTTGGATACGGTCAAACTGTTGTGTCAAGCGGATCAGGGCGGTATCGCCCTCCTGGCGCACCTGGTGGATGATGCTGGCAACGCGTTGTTCCACATCCTGCAGGCGTGCGCTGTCCCACTGCAGCAGGCGTGCATAGCGGGCTTGAAAATCGGCCTGTCGGCTATCCAGGCGGTTGATCAAGTGACTATTCATGGCATATTCCTGTGATTACCCGAACAGAAAGACGACAACGAACCGGGTTCGGACGTTTGGCGAACGGCCCTAGTTGCTGATCCGTTGAATATTGGCGCCCAGGGCCAAAAATTTTTCTTCGATACGTTCATAACCGCGATCGATATGATAGATGCGGGAGATGATGGTTTCGCCTTCGGCGGCCAGTCCGGCCAGCACCAGGGAGGCGGAGGCGCGCAAATCGGTTGCCATGACGGGGGCGCCATGCAGGCGGTTCAGGCCACGCACATGGGCGATGTTGCCGATGATCTGGATGTCGGCGCCCAGGCGTTGCAGTTCTGAGACATGCATGAAGCGGTTTTCGAAGATATTTTCCGCGATGCTACTGGCGCCTTCGGCGATGCAGTTGAGGACCAGCATTTGTGCCTGAATATCGGTTGGGAAGCCGGGGTAGGGGGCGGTTTCCAGGTTGACCCCTTTCAGGCGACCGCTGCAGCGCACGCGCATGCTTTCGCGACCGGGATCTTCTTCGATGATCAGGCCGGCCTCTTGTAATTTTTGGATCGGCAGGGCCAGGAACTCGCCGCTGGTACCGGTCAGGATGATATCGCCCCCGGTGACGGCGGCGGCAATCATGAAGGTGGCGGTTTCGATGCGATCCGGCATGATGCGGTGGCGGGCACCGTGCAGGCTATCCACGCCATCGACGATGATGGTGGAGGTGCCGGCCCCTTGAATGCGGGCGCCCATTTTGGTCAGGAAGTTGGCCAGATCGACCACCTCCGGTTCTTTGGCGGCATTTTCCAGGATGGTGCGCCCTTTGGCCAGGGTGGCGGCCATCAACAGATTTTCGGTACCGGTGACGGTGACTGGTTCCATGTGGATGCGGGCGCCATGCAGACGTTTGGCGCGGGCATGGATATAGCCGCCGCTCAAGGAAATTTCGGCTCCCATGGCACGCAGGCCATCGATATGGAGGTTGACAGGCCGAGAGCCGATGGCGCAACCGCCGGGCAGGGAGATATCGGCCTGACCGTAGCGGGCCAGAAGCGGTCCCATGACCAGGATGGAGGCGCGCATGGTGCGCACCAGTTCGTAAGGGGCCAGAAAATTATCCACCTTGCAGTTGTCGATTTCCACGCCCAGGCGTTCATCGACGGTGATGGCCGAGCCGTGCTGGCCCAGAAGTTCCAGCATGGTGGTCACATCCAGCAGATGTGGGATATTGGACAGATGCACCGACTGATCGGTCAGCAAGGTGGCTGCCAAGGCTGGGAGGGTGGCATTTTTGGCCCCGCTGATGGGTACCGTGCCGCTGAGAGGGGTGATGCCCCGAACGATGATTTTATCCATAATAGACCAAGGATACAGTAAAACAGCCCCTCAGGCAAGCGCTCTCCAAGACGATTGCCTGTAAAATAATAGTAGTATGGGGTCCAGGGGAGATTATCTCCCCTGGCGGGTTGCAAGGGCAGAGCCCTTGCTTGTATGGCGCGCTTTTAACGAAGCAGATTTACGCAGTAAATCTGCGCATCGCGCCCAAATCTGTGCGGCGTGCGCAAATGCTACGCATTTGCTTTCTTAAAAACGCCGCACATTGCAAGCATGGCTCCGCCCTGCACCCGCAAGGGGAGATAATCTCCCCTTGACCCCATGTTTGTTTTAAAGGCAACCGCTTTTTTGTTTTTCAGGGTCGGATGATCTGAAAGTCTGGATACTCGACGGCAGGACAATCATCGCTGGTGACGCTCTCCACCCGGGCACCGGGTGGGCCATGTTGACACCAGGCAACCAGGGCGGCGACAGAGCTGGGTGAACCATGCACTTCGATTTCGACCGCACCATCCGGTCGATTTTTCACCCAGCCCCGCACGCCCAATTTTTCCGCCTCCTGCTGCGTGGAGACACGATAATAGACCCCCTGCACGCGGCCAACGACCACCAGCCGTTTGTGGAGCAAGAGATCCTGAGTCATCCGCTTAGCCCAGCAGATCTTTGGAGACCAAGCGCATCCGCTCCATGGCTTTCTCCAGATTTTCCATGGAGGTGGCAAAGGAGATACGCAGGTAAGGATCCATGCCGAAGGCCAAACCGGGTACTAAAGCAACCTGGTGGGCATCAAGCATAAAGGCGGCTAACTCCATGCTGCTCTGCATGAGGGTGCCATCGGGACTTTTGCTCCCAATCAAGCCAGCCACGTTGGGGAAGACATAAAAGGAGCCCTCTGGAGCCCGACAGCGGAAACCAGGGATGGCGTTGAGAGAACGCACCACAAAGTTGCGCCGTTCGGTGAAGGCTTTCAACATGGGTTTGATCACCTTTTGCGGACCATCCAAGGCGGCAGCAGCAGCGCGCTGGGCGATGGAGGTGGCGTTGGAGGTGCTCTGCGACTGCATCTTGCTCATGGCCTTGATGATCTCCGTGGGGCCAGCCGCATAGCCGATCCGCCAACCGGTCATGGAATAGGTTTTGGAAACACCATGCACAATGACGGTACGGTCCGTAAGGGAGGGAACCACCTGGGTCAAAGTGATCGCCTCAAAGCCATCGTAAACCAGCTTGTCGTAGATGTCATCGACCACAGCCCAGACATGCGGGTAACGCTCAATGACGGCACCGAGTTGCTGCAACTCTGCGGCAGTATAAGCGGCACCGGAAGGGTTGCTGGGCGAGTTGAGAACCACAAAACGGGTTTTCGGGGTGATGGCCGCTTCCAGGGCCTGTGGGGTGATCTTGAAGCCGGTCTCCTCTTGCGAAGGGACAAAAACCGGTACCCCATCGGCCAGCAGAACCATGTCCGGGTAGGAGACCCAGTAAGGCACTGGGATGATCACCTCATCGCCCGGATTGAGCATGGCTTGCGCCAGATTATAGAAAGCCTGCTTGCCACCCACGGTGACCACGACCTGGCTGGGCGCAAAGGTGAGCTGGTTGTCACGGGCAAACTTGCCGATGATGGCTTTTTTCAGTTCCGGGATGCCGTCAACGGCGGTATATTTGGTGAACCCCTCTTTGATGGCGCGGATGGCCGCCTTCTTGATATGCTTGGGGGTGTCGAAGTCGGGTTCTCCAGAACCCAAATCGATCACGTCGATACCCTTCGCCTGCAGCTCCTTGGCTTTGGCGGCAATGGCCAGAGTGGGTGAGGGCTTTACCTTTTGGATGCGGTTCGATAAAAGAGCCATGATATTTTGTTTCCCGTACAAAGTAACAATTCGTGCCATGATTGGGTGAACTCCCAACCATGGGTAAACATAGCACGTTGCATGAAGGAGGACAAGTTCGTGAAAAGAGACTTGCAGATAGAGCTCTTCAACTCCAAAGGACGGCGCAAGGAGCCGTTGCTTTTGCGCAAGCCGGGTCAGGTGGGGATCTATGTCTGTGGTGTGACGGTCTACGACCATTGCCATATTGGCCATGCGCGGGTCATGGTGGTGTTTGATGTCATTGTACGTTATCTGCGTGCTTGTGGTTTGCAAGTAACCTATGTACGCAATTTTACGGATATTGATGATAAAATCATCCAGCGTGCCAAGGGGTTGCAGGAGTCGATCAGCACCTTGACCGAGCGTTATATTGCCGCCTTTCATGCCGACATGGCTGGTTTGGGGGTGGCCAAGGCCGACATAGAGCCGCGCGCTACGGAACATCTGGCGGAGATGCAGGAGATGATCAGCCGCTTGATGGCCAAGGAGTACGCCTACACCGGGGGGGGTGATGTCTATTATGCCGTGGACCGTTTTGCCGCCTATGGTTCGCTGTCGGGCAAAAATCTCAATGATCTGCAAGCCGGGGCGCGGGTGGAGGTGGACGGTCTGAAGCGCAACCCCCTGGATTTTGTGCTCTGGAAAGGGGCCAAGGCGGATGAGCCAAGTTGGCCGTCGCCCTGGGGGGCAGGGCGACCGGGTTGGCATATCGAATGTTCGGCCATGAGTTGCAAGTATTTGGGGGAGAGTTTTGATATTCATGGTGGCGGCATGGATCTGCTCTTTCCGCACCATGAAAATGAGATTGCCCAGAGTGAAGGCAGCAGTGGTCATGATTGGGTGCGCTACTGGTTGCACAACGGTTTTGTCAATGTGGTAAGCGACAGTGGCGAACGGGAGAAGATGTCCAAAAGTTTGGGCAATTTTTCCACCATTCGTGACCTGTTGGCCCACTATCCGGGGGAGGTGTTGCGTCTGTTCATCCTCAACAGCCATTACCGTTCGCCTTTGGATTTTTCCGGCGCGTTGCTGGAGGCGGCCCGCCATGGCATGGATCGTCTCTATACCACTCTGGCCACGGCCAAGCAGCAGTTGGGTCAACTGCCCCAGGCCGAACTGCCTGTGTTTCAGGGTGCGTTATGGAATGGGTTTGCTGAACCTTTCTATGCGGCCATGGACGATGATTTTAACACCCCGCAAGGGATCGCTGTTTTGTTTGAGCTGAGCAAATGGATCAATCGGGCGCTTGCCTCAGGTGTTGCGCAACAGGAACTGCTGGCCCATCTGGCGCTGTTGCGGGCTTTGGCGGCTTTGTTGGGTTTGTTGACTCTGGAGCCGGAGAGTTATTTTCACCGTCCGGCGGGTGACGGTCTGGACGATGCGGCGGTTGATGCGCTGATTCAGCAGCGTCTGGCGGCGCGGCAGGCCCGTGATTTTGCGGCGGCGGATCGTCTGCGCCAGCAGTTGGCTGACGCCGGCATCACGTTGCAGGACAGCAAAGAGGGTACGACATGGAGGCGTTCCTGATGGTGACACGAGAAGAGCAGGGTTCAGGTGCTGAAGAGGAGGGCGGGGAACTGCTCTACGGGTTGAATCCGGTTTTGGCGCTTTTGGCCGATGCGCAGCGCGTGGTGGAGTCGGTGACGGTGTTGAAGGGTGGGCATGGTGCCCGCCTGCAGGAGGTGGTGGATTTGGCCCGACAGCGGGGTTTGCGACCCCGTTTTGTGGATCGTGTGGCCTTGGATCGCCTCACGCAGCGTGGGGTGCATCAGGGGGTGGTGGCGCGGGTTGGTGTGCGGCGTCAACCCTCCTTTGACGAACTGTTGCAGCAGGTGGAAGCGTTGCCGCGTGTGTGTTTGTTGTTGCTGGATGGTGTGGAGGATCCCCGTAATTTGGGGGCCATGCTCCGTTCGGCGGAGGCGTTTGCTGTGCAGGCGGTTGTTTTGCCCCGTGACCGGGCGGCGCCTCTCTCGTCGCTGGCCAACAAGGCGGCGGCAGGGGCGGCAGAGCGGGTGGATGTGGTGCGGGTGGTCAATCTGGCGCGGGCCATTGAGGCTCTGCAAGAGTTGGGGGTGCAGGTCTGTGGCCTGGCCGCCGAGGGTCAGGAGAGTATCGGCCAATTTTCCTTTGCCGCCAAGGTGGCCTTCGTCCTGGGCAGCGAGGGCAAAGGGTTGCGGCGTTTGACGCGGGAGCGCTGCGACCATCTGTTGTCGATCCCTATTGCCGGGTTGGTGGGGTCGCTGAATGTTTCTGTGGCCGCCAGCATTGCCCTCTATGAGTGTCATCGCCGTTCCTTTCCGTGCTGATTTTGACAAATCACACAATTTATTTTATCCAGATTTGCCAATTGTCAATTTAGACAATTGAGCTGCCATTATTGCGCCATTTTTGCCCGTCTTTATTTGACAAATTGCACAATTCCTATCCCTGTTCGGCAACAGTCATTTGTAACAAGAATGCAATAATCGGCGATGGTATTGTATTCCATGTAGAAAATTATGGCGGCTCTGCTATAATGCTCCTTCCATTCTGGTTTGGTTATATATTAAAATGGAGCTTTCATCACTTTTGCAGGGAGCGTTTTTCTCGTGGAAATGATACGCAGAGCGGGCAATTGGTTGTTTCTGGTCATGGAAAAGCAGCTCAATGCCATATTCGGGAACGAAAATAATCCCCTGTACCATTTGGGGACTTTGTCATTCTTTTTTTTCTGGGTGATTTTGGGGTCTGGAATTTATCTTTTCGTTCCTTTTGAGACCAGTGTGGCGCATGCCTACCAGTCGGTGGAGTACATGACCCACCAGCAGTGGTGGTTGGCGGGGATCATGCGCAGTTTGCATCGGTATGCATCGGATGCGGTGGTGATCACCATTTTTCTGCATCTGTTGCGGGAGTTTTCCCGTGACCGTTACCGTGGGGTGCGTTGGTTTTCCTGGTTTACGGGCATTCCCACCTTGTGGTTGGTGGTGTTGTTGGGCATTAGTGGTTATTGGTTGGTTTGGGACATGTTGGCGCAATATGTGGCGTTGGGGACGGCTGAGTTGGTGGACTGGTTACCGCTCATTCCCAGTTCCATGATTCTGAATTTTCTTGATGGGCAGGTATCTGATCGTTTTTTTACCTTGATGGCATTTTTGCATTTGTTGGGTATTCCGATTGGTTTGGTGTTTATGACCTGGACCCATGTCAGCCGTATCAGCCATGTCAAGGTGATGCCGCCTCGGGTATTGGCGATTGGTTCCATGTTGGCTTTGTTGGTGTTGTCGTTGTTGAAGCCGGCCATCAGCCATGAGGCGGCGGATTTGAGCAAGGCGCCGATGACGTTGCATATCGACTGGTTTTATCTGAACATTTATCCTTTTATCGACCGTTTCGGGCCGGCTTTGGGTTGGGCGTTTTCGGCGGGGGTGACGTTATTGTTCTTGTTGTTTCCCTGGTTGCCTACCCGCAAGGATCCGCCTCCGGCTCAGGTAGTGCTGGCCAACTGCAACGGGTGTGGTGGGTGTGCGCGGGATTGTCCTTTTGGGGCGGCTTCCATGCAACCGCGCAGTGATGGGCGGCGCAATACGCTTTTTGAATCGGTGATTGATCCTTCCTTATGTACGGCGTGTGGCATTTGTCTTGGGGCCTGCACGACGGCCAATCCTTTTCGTTTGCGTGGTGAGACTTTGACTGTAGGCATTGACATGCCTGGGTATACGTTGGATCGCATGCGTCAGGAGACGGATCGGGCGTTGCAGGGGCTTATTGGTGAGCGTGGTGTATTGGTTTTTGGTTGCCAGAGGGGGGCAGATTTAGAGCAGTTGTGTGCTGCCGATACGGCGGTGGTGCGGTTGCCTTGTGCGGGGATGATACATCCTTCTTTCCTGGACTATGTATTGCGCAACGGGGCCGGGGGGGTGGTTGTGACTGGGTGTCGAGAAGGTGACTGTTATTTCCGTTTGGGCAACTGGTTGGTGGAGGAGCGTATGGCGGGTAGTCGGGAGCCGCATATGCACAAACGGGTGGAGCGTGAGCGCATTTTGGTTGTTTGGGCTGGATCGGGTGATGAGGCGTTGTTGCAGGGGAAGGTTGCGGCCTTTCGTCAAGAGAGACTGGGTTAAGAGGCGGACGCGATGAAGAGTGCATTTCGATACCTGTTACAGGCTTTATTTTATACGGCATTTTGTGGTGTGATCTATTATTTTTCCACCGCGCCGCGTTATCAGTATCTGGAGGCGGACAAGTCGGAGATTATGGTTGCCTTTAAGCATCCCACCAAGCGCAAGGCGGTGTGTCACGAGCGCACGGCGGAGGAGTTGCAGAAGTTGCCGCCCAACATGCGGCGGCCTCAGGATTGTCCGCGTGAGCGTGCGCCGTTGGCGATGCGTTTTTCTTTGGACGGTCAAATCGTGGCGCAGAAAACGTTCCAGTCTCCGGGGATTCATCAGGATGGGGCGGTATTTGTTTATGCCAAATTTTTTATCCCGGCTGGGGATCATCGGTTCAAGGTAGAGATGCGGGATTCCATGCAGGAGGGGTTTGATTTTACGTTGGAGCAGCCGATCTCTTTCAAGCCGGGGCAGATGTTGTTGGTTAGTTTTGATGAGAATTCTGATACGTTTACGTTGAAGTAGTTCGTGTCCTGATGGTTTTGAATACGATTGCGGGGTGCAGGGGCGGTCACCGCCCCTGCTGGGTGCAGGGCGAAGCCTTGCTGGGTGCAGGGCGAAGCCCTGCTTGTAATGGCGCGCTTTTAACGAAGCAGATTTGGCGCAGCCAAATCTGCGCAGCGCGCCCAAATCTGTGCCCCGCAGGGGCACTCTTTGGGAGGGCGGACGCCCGACTTTTAACCGCGAGGTATTGAGTCACCGGCGGGGAAAACCCATTGGGAGGGTGTTTGAATTGGCGCAGAAAAGCGCGCCAATCCAAACACCTTGCGTCAATTAGGCGCGCTGCGCCGATGCAAAAGGCGCATCGGCTTATCGTGAAAAGCGCGCCAAAGGCGAAAAGATAAAAGATAAAGTATAAAAGATAAAGGCGAAAAGATAAAAGATAAAACCCCAGGGCTCCGCCCTGGACCCGCCAGGGGGGTGACCCCCCTGGACCCGCAACTGTTTTAAGGTTCAGATAGATCTCACTGCGCTCCGGGCGGCTTCACATCGGCAGGTACCTCAACAACCGGCGACACCGCCTGCACCGTCTCCTCAATGGGCGGCGGAAAGAAATAAGTCTGAATCAACTGGAAAGAAACCATACTCAATCCCAGGATAATCACAAAAAAAATCACGTTACGATGCGCAAAACGAGCCCCACGCGCCCGCTCCAAACGCGTCAAAACCCAGTCGGAAATAAAATAGAGGAAAATGCCTGCCGCCGTGTAATAAAGGGTTTCCATGGGCAAATCCTTGCGAAGAGAAACAGAATGGCCAGAACCGGGCAGAGTAACGCCATTCCCCCACCTCGGCAATGGTCCAACCAGAAAAAAAAGGGAGACGGCCCCAAAGCCGTCTCCCCCACACTACAGAACAACAAGATGATACCAAAAGGGACTAATAGATGTCCTTCTGGGTGTTGGTGACGTTGAACTTACCCGTGGGGGTGATCAACTTGTCATCCTTGATAACCGTCTTGAGCTTGCGGGTCTTGTCATCAACAACAACAATGGCCGATTTTTGATCCTTGCCATTCCAAACCGAAAACCAAACCTCGCTACCGTCCGCACTGTACTCCGGTTGCACAACCCGCTTGACCCCCTCACCCAAACCAGCCCACTCGGCAATCGGCAACAATTCAAACTTCTTGTTGAGATCGTTCAGATCAAAAACAGCAATGGATTGGGAAATCTTGGCCTCTGGATTGAGCGCAGCATCAACCCAAAGGTTCTTCGACTTGGGATGGGTCTTGATGAACAAAGAACCACCACCAGCCCCCTGCAGCGTGCGTACCACCTTCCATGCCTGGTCAGGACGCTTCTCAGGATCGGTGCCGATCAAGGAGATGGATGCATCACCCAAATGGCTGGTGGCCCAAACCGGCCCAAACTGCGGATCAACAAAGTTGGCACCACGACCAGGATGAGGAATGGCACCAACCTCAACCATCTTGGTCAACTTGCGGGTCTTGGAGTCAATCACCGCTACCTTGTTGGACTTGTTGGCCGCTGTCATGAAATAACGATGCGTGGCATCCCAACCGCCATCATGCAGGAAAGGAGCCGTGCCAATGCTGGTGACATTCAGGTTTTCAATGTCCGCATAGTTGACCAACAATACCTGCCCGGTCTCCTTGACGTTGATGATGAAGTCAGGATGCTCATGCGAGGCAACAATGGCCGCCACACGGGGCTCCGGGTGAAACTCCTGCGTATCCACCGTGTTGCCACGCGTGGAGACAATTTTCAAAGGCTCCAACGTGTTGCCATCCATGATCACATATTGCGGCGGCCAGTAGGAACCAGCAATGGCATACTTGTCTTCCCAACCCTTGAACTTGGAAGTCTCAACAGAACGAGCCTCCATGCCAACCTTGATCTCCGCTACCGTATCGGGTTTTTCCATCCACAGATCGATCAGGTTGATCTTGGCATCACGACCAACGACAAAAAGATAACGACCAGATGAGGAGATGCGCGAAATGTGCACCGCAAAACCCGTCTTGATGATGTTGACGATCTTCTTGGTGTCGCCATCAATCAAAGCAATCTGTCCGCTATCCCGCAACGTCACCGAAAACAGGTTGGCCAAATTGATCGCGTTCATCTGCTTGCTGGGACGCTTATCCGCCGGGATCACCACTTTCCAGGTGTTCTTGATCTCCTTCATGCCAAATTCCGGGGGCATGGGCGGCGTGTGCTGCAGGTATCTGGAAAGAATGTCAATCTCTTTCTCGGACAAAGTGCCACCCCAGTTGGGCATGCCACCCGGTGAACCGTAGGTGATGAAACCCTTCAAATAGTCGGTGCCCAACTTCAAAGTCAGGTCCGTGGTCAAAGGCTTACCCGTGGCACCCTTGCGCAACACACCATGACAACCAGCGCAACGATCAAAATAAATCTGCTTGGCAGTGTTGAACTCTTCATCCGTCATGGCCGGAGCTTGGCCCGCAGCCGGTTCGGCAGCGCCAGCCAGTTGTGACCCCAGGGTCAAGGCAAATACAGTGCCCAACAGGGCAATCGACTTCAGCACACTTTTACTTCTCATTCTGGGGCTCTCCTCTTTTATTAGGCTTGGGATTATACGTTGTTAACATGCCGTTATCGTACTGACATTACGTTCAGATCCTGTCAATTTCAAACACGCAGTGACTGGAAATAAGGTTCACACAGTCTCACCACATTCCCAGAAATCTATCCTATCCACTTTTGCGAAGATTTGATCTATGTTAATTGGAATGCATTTTTTTTCGACCAGCAATCTTCTCTTGCATAAACGAATTAATTTTACCATATCTATTCCAGAACGCCAGACTGAACGCACGCCGATGCATGGTTTTTTACTGGACATTCACTCAGGCTGGGGCTAGGCTGCCGCACAGTGGATGGGATGATATTTGTCAAAACACTCGCGCTTGTTTCGGTATTCATCATGAAATTTTTATTGTGTGCTTGGCAATATTCTTGGGTGCGTTGTACAGGGTCTGTTATAATGGCACTCCTGCTTGTCATGAGCCCGACAAGGCTTGCTGCCATGGAGTCGTCGCGCCAGCAGGAACTGCTGCATCTGTTGCGTCAGGATTGCGGTTCCTGTCACGGTTTGCGCTTGTTGGGCGGTTTGGGACCGCCCTTGACCGCCAGTGCCCTGCAGGGCAAACCAAAAGAGTATCTGCAACAGATCATCCTGCATGGTGTGCCGGAACAGGCCATGCCGCCATGGAAAGGGTTTTTAAACCAGGAAGAGGTTGGTTGGTTGGTGGATCGTCTACTGGAAGGGGTGGCGGAATGAGCGTGACGGGGAAAAAATGGCGCATGATAACCTGGATGGCCACGCTCTTGGCGATGGTGCTGCTGAGTGGTTGTACGACGTTGCGTGGTACCGGCGACCTGGGGCTGGTGGTGGAACGGGCCAGCGGTTCTGTGCAGGTGCTGGAAAACAGCCATAATACGTTGTTGGGCAGCGTGACAGGTTTGGGAGACCTTTCCCATGCCACCGCCGTCTTTTCGCGCGATGGACGCTATGCCTTTGTTTTTGGGCGGGACGGGGGGTTGAGCAAGGTGGATCTGTTGACCATGCAGGTGGTCAATCGGGTGATCCAGGCCGGCAACAGCATCGGTGGAGCGATTTCGCAGGATGGCCGTCTGTTGGCTGTGGCCAACTATACACCGGGTGGAGTGCGCATCTTCGATACCGAAACCCTGCAGATGAAATTGGACCTGCCCGCCTTGGCCGCCGATGGCAAACTTTCCAAGGTGGTCGGCCTGGAGGATGCACCAGGGCAGTCGTTTGTTTTCAGTCTGTTTGATGCCGGGGAGATCTGGCTGCTCGATGTGCGCGATATCAACCAGCCCAAAGTGCAAAAATGGACCCAGGCCGGTCTGCAGCCCTACGATGGTCTGGTAACGCCGGATGGTCGCTATTATCTGGCCGGTCTGTTCGGCGAGGATGGCATGACCGTGCTGGACCTCTGGCACCCGGAAAAAGGCTTGCGCCGTATTCTGCAGGGCTATGGTCGTGGCGAGGCCAAGTTGCCGGTCTACAAAATGCCCCATCTGGAGGGTTGGGCGGTAGCGGGCAATCTGGTTTTCCTGCCGGCGGTGGGGCACCACGCGGTGTTGGTCGCTGACCTGCAAAACTGGCAAGAGGTGGCCCATATTCCGGTACACAGTCAGCCGGTTTTTGCCATGGTGCGCCCGGACAACCGCCAAGTGTGGGTCAATTTCGCCTTCCCGGACAACGATACCCTGCAGGTGATCGATATTCCTACGCTCAAGGTGATCAAGGCGTTTCGGCCTGGCAAGGGGATCATGCACATGGAGTTTACCGCCAAGGGGGAAGAGGTGTGGATCTCGTTGCGGGATGAGGATCGGGTGGAGGTCTATCGCACGGATACCTTTGAGCGGGTGGCCGCCCTGCCCGCCTCTGCTCCCAGCGGCATCTTTTTTGCCTCCAGAGCCCACAGAATGGGGTTGTGACCATGTTGAACGCGCTGGATTTGCGTCTGCTCAATGAGTTTCAACACCATTTCCCGCTGGTGCCAAATCCCTATGACGAGATGGCGCAACGTTTGGGTCTGTCGGAAGATGCGTTGTTGGAGCGCTTGCAAACCCTGCAGAACACCGGGGTAATCAGTCGTGTCGGGGCGGTGTTGCGTACCGGTCAGGTAGGGGTCAGCACGCTGGCGGCCATGCAGGTTCCTGCCGAAGCGTTGGAGCAGGTGGCTGCCTTGGTCAATCAATTTCCTGAGGTTAATCATAATTATGAGCGGGATCATGCCATCAATCTTTGGTTTGTGCTGACTGCCGCCTCGCAGCAGCGTTTGCAGGCGGTGATTGCCCAGATTGAGGCAGAAAGCGGCTATTCCGTGCTCATGATGCCGATGATCAAGCCGTTTCATATCGATTTAGGCTTTCCTCTACAGTAAAGCTGCCAGGAGGCGCACCCGATGTCCACGTTCCTGCTCACCCCCTCGGAAGAGCGTCTCCTGAAGGAGATTCAGGGCGGTTTGCCGTTGATCTCTCGCCCCTTTCAGCAGATTGGCAAGCGTGTGGGGTTGACAGAGGAGGAGGTGCTGACTGTGTTGCAGGCCATGCAGGAGCGCGGCGTCATCAAGCGGATGGGGGTGATTGTCCGTCATCACGAGTTGGGTTACCGTGCCAACGCCATGGTGGTCTGGGATCTGCCCGATGATCGGGTGGAGGAGTTTGGTCACAAATTGATCCGCCATGGCATGATCACCCTCTGTTATCAGCGGGCCAGGGTGTTGCCGCACTGGCCGTACAACCTCTATTGCATGATTCACGGCAAGGCCCAATCGGAGGTGATGCAGGCGGTACGGGCGGTGATTCATTGTTGCGAGATTGATCGTTTTCCCCATCAGATCCTCTTCAGTCTGCGGCGCTTCCGGCAACGTGGTGCGTTCTATTTTGGTGACGCTCTGGCGAGGCGTCCTCACAGCCATATCGAACTGCGTTGCGATTGATTTGGCGCGCCAAGGAGCGGCATCCATGCGGCAATATTATGCAGTGATCAACCGGTTGCAGAGTGGTTTCCCTGTGCAGGAGCGCCCCTTTGCGCTGGTGGCCGAGGCGTTGGGCATGGCGGAGCAGGGGGTTATCACGGCCATTCAAGAGATGCTCAACCATGGATTGTTGAGCCGCTTTGGTCCTTTGTACAATGCGGAGGCCATGGGCGGGGGGTTGACCTTGGCGGCGTTGGCGGTGCCGGAAGAGCGTTTTGCTGCGGTGACCGAGCAGGTCAACGCTTTTGCCGAGGTGGCGCACAACTATGCGCGGGATCACCGTCTCAACATGTGGTTTGTGTTGGCCACGGAACGGCGCGAGGAGATTCCTCTGGTGATTGCCCGCATGGAGGAACGGACTGGCTTGCCGGTTTTCAATCTGCCGAAGTTGGCGGAATATCGTTTGGGATTTCAACTGCATCTGACAGAAAACCACGTGGATACGGTGGCCATGGTCATGCCGGAGCCTCCGTTGGCGTGGTCCCGTTTTCCAGAGGCGCCGTTGCAGCCCGATGCGGTAGATCGGGCCATTGTAGCGGTGACGCAGGCCGGGTTGCCGTTGGTATTGCAGCCCTATCATGCGGTGGCTGCGCAGGTGGATATTTCTGTTGCCGAGGTGTTGGAGCGTTTGGAGCGCATGTTGGCCTGGGGTTGGATCCGTCGTTTGGGGGTGGTGCCCAACCATTATGCGTTGGGATTGCGGGGTAACGGTATGACGGTCTGGGATCTGCCCGACGACCGGGTTGAAGCGTTGGGAATGTTGGTCGGGGGGTTGGATTTTGTCAGCCACTGTTATCGCAGGCCCCGTGCTTTGCCCAATTGGCCGTATAATCTGTTTGCCATGGTGCATGGTCCAGACCGTGCCAGTGTACTGGCCAAGAGTGAGCGGATACGGCAGTTGTTGGCGGATGAACTGCGCGGGTATACGTTATTGCACAGCACGCGCATTTTAAAAAAAACCGGTTTGCGACTGGTGCATTGAGGGGGTGGGGAGCGGATGTTTCGGCTGACACAACTGTTACGACAACTGTTGCAACCGGAGGGGGTGCCGGGGCGGCAACGGCAGGGTGCTGCCCGTTGGCAGGGGCCGGTGGTGGTATGGAACCTGTTGCGGCGTTGCAATTTGCAGTGTCGGCACTGTTATTCTGGTTCGGCGGATCGGGATTTTTCGGGTGAGTTGAGCCGGGATGAGATTTTTCGGGTGTTGGAGGATCTGCGGGCGTGTGCTGTGCCGGCCATTATTTTGTCCGGGGGGGAGCCTTTGTTGCACCCGGAGTTGTTTGCGATTGCCAAACGGGCCAAGGCGTTGGGCTTTTATTTGGGCTTATCCAGCAACGGCACCTTGATGGATGCGCACAAGGCGGCGCAGATTCGGGAGGTGGGGTTTGATTATGTAGGGGTCAGTCTGGATGGGCTGGAGGCGCACCACGATCAAAACCGTGTTCAGGAGGGGGCTTTTCGGCAGGCGTTGGCGGGGATTCGTGCCTGTCAGCAGCATGGGGTCAAGGTGGGGATTCGTTTTACGCCGACCAGGGAGAACAGTGCTGACCTGCCGGGGTTGTTTGCCTTGATGGTTGAGGAGGGGATTGATCGTTTTTATCTGTCCCATTGGAACTATGCCGGGCGGGGCAAGGGCAACCGCCATGATGATGCGGCGCGGCAGACGACCCGGCAATTGGTGGCTTGGTTGTTTGAGGTGGCTTATACGGATTGGCAGGCGGGGCGAGATCGGGAGATTGTCACGGGCAACAATGATTGCGATGGTCCTTTCTTTTTGCAGTGGGTAGAGCGCCATCTGCCGGAGCATGCAGAGCGGGCGCGGGCGCTTTTGCTGCGCTGGGGAGGGAACGCTTCTGGGGTTGGGATTGCCAATATCGACAATCGGGGTATTGTTCATCCCGATATTTTTTGGTGGGATCACGCTTTGGGTTCGCTGCGCGAGCAGTCGTTTGCCAGCATTTGGCACGAGAGTACGGATCCTTTGCTGCAGGGGTTGCGGCAGCGACCACGGCCTGTCAAAGGGCGGTGTGCGACGTGCTGTTATTTGGCCATTTGCGGTGGCAATACCCGTGTGCGTGCCTGGCAGGTGGCGGGCGACCCTTGGGCTGAGGATCCGGGCTGTTATTTGGAAGAGAGTGAAATATTACCGGGTTGGGAGGGTGCGTCATGATCGTGCGCTGGATGGTGGGGCTGTTGGCTGTTGGCTGGGTGGCGTTGGGTGGGGCGGAGGAGCGTCCGGTTGCCGAGTTGTACAGCCGTTACTGTGCCGAGTGTCATCATGCCGAGCGTTTGGGTGGCGTTGGTCCGGCTCTTTTTCCGGACAATTTGCGCCGGTTGCAGAAGGGTGAGGCGGTGGAGGTGATTGGCAAGGGGCGCGCGGCCACGCAGATGCCGGGATTTGCCGAGCAGCTTTCTGTGTCGGAGATTGCGTCTTTGGCTCAGTTTATTCAGGCGCCGTTGACGACCATTCCGGCCTGGGGTATGGCGCAGATTCAGGCCAGCCATCTTCTGCATCGGGAGCCTAGCACCTTACCGGACAAGCCGCAGCATGCTGCCGATCCGCTGAATCTGACCATGGTAGTGGAGTTGGCTGACCACCATGTGACTGTTCTGGATGGGGATGCCTTGCAGCCGTTGGTACGTTTCCCGACCCGTTTTGCGTTGCATGGTGGGTTGAAATTTTCGCCGGACGGTCGGTTTGTCTTTTTATCGTCGCGGGATGGTTGGATCAGCAAATATGACCTTTATTCTTTGCAGTTGGTGGCCGAGGTGCGGGCGGGGTTGAACACCCGTAATTTGGCGGTTTCTGGCGACGGCAAGACGGTGATGGTGGCCAACTATCTGCCGCATACGTTGGTGGCGTTGGAGGCAGAGCGGTTGCACCCTGTCAAGGTGATTCCGGTGGTGGCGGAAAAAGGGCCGGAGAGTTCGCGGGTGAGTGCGGTTTTTGCGGCGCCGCCGCGCAACAGTTTTATTGCTGCCTTGAAGGATTTGCCGGAGGTATGGGAGATTCCGTATAACGACCGGGCGGCGCCCATTTACCGGGCTACGGTGCATGACTTTAATAACGCATCCGGGGAGAAGTTGCCGGTGGATGAGAGCGCTTTTCCGATTCGCCGCATTGCGGTGGAGGATTATCTGGATGATTTTTTCTTTGATCTGCCGTATCGCCATTTGGTTGGCACTTCGCGTAACGGTGGCAGTGGTCAGGTGGTGCAGTTGGATGTGGGTCGCAAGATCCAGGAGATTGCCATTCCGGGTATGCCTCATCTTTCCTCAGGCATTCTTTGGGATTATCAGGGAAGGCAGGTGATGGCTACCCCCAATTTGAAGGAGGGGATGGTGACGGTGATTGACATGAAAACTTGGCAGGTGGTCAAGCGTATTGAGACCCAGGGGCCGGGGTTTTTTATGCGCAGTCATGAGAACACGCCCTATGCCTGGGTGGATGTGTTTACTGGTCCGCACAAGGATTTGGTGCATGTGATTGACAAGCAGAGTTTGGAGATTATCAAGACGCTGAATCCGGCCCCCGGCAAGACCTCCGGTCATGTGGAGTTTACCCGTGATGGTCGTTATGCCCTGTTGAGTATTTGGGAGGAGGATGGTGCTCTGGTGGTTTATGATAGTCAGACGTTGCAAGAGGTCAAGCGTTTGCCTATGCGTAAGCCGTCGGGTAAGTATAATGTTTTCAATAAGATTACCCGTTCCTCTGGGACGAGTCATTGATGCAAACAACAAATACCATGAAACCCAAGATAAAGTTAAAAAAAAGGCCCCGACTTCCGTCGTGGCCTTTTTTGAGGTTTTCTGCCTTTCCCTGTCATCCGGTTAAGTGCATTCTCCCTCAGAATTTGACGATGTCAATCATCACTCTCTCCTTTGGTTTCAGGACCGTCTTGGGATCTACGTAACGGACCCCAGTCCAGTTCCTTAGACAGTCAATGAACCGTCAACACAGCAACTAAAATTCCCGCGAAACATACCGATGCAAACCCGATGCCGCAATGCCGTCGGCACCTCTAAAACTCTTAATGTCACTCGCGAACTTCGTATTGCTGCTTGCCGTCATCTAGGACCATGCTAACAGATTAGACGGTAACGAACCAGAATTTATCCGTCGGATGGATGATTTTTTTTTGCTTCCATGATCTCCTCAGTATGGTGGCGTTGTGCATAGACGCTGGAGGCAGAAAAAATTGCTCGATTCTTCAGTCCCCAACCCAGACGGCAAAATTCTTCAGCTTTCTTTAAGGCAGCATCAGGAGTTGAATAGACAAATCCAGGGGATTTTTTGACAATCTGGCCACGAAGGACATTTTTCTCGCGCTCTGATGTGTGTTGCAACAGCCTCCAAGTTTGAAACAGAAACCAGGAGGCTGTATCTAGATGATTGCTACTGAATTTATTTAGTTTTGATTGGTCTTCAAGATCACGAAAAATAATCTCTAAAGTGTTCCATGCTTTGCCGTGCCAATAACTAATTTCGTTAATCCATGCTCCGTCTGGCCCATTTTTTCTTTCTTCGTAGCTGATGCGCATTTTCTCGACATAGCACCATCCAAGGTTGTTGGATGTCATAATCGGACTGGGATCTGTTAGTCCATCTACCATTTCAGCGACAAACCGATACAGTTCAATACAATAATCCAAATATTCATCCGCACCAAGAAGCATATATATCGATGCCACTTTGTTTATAATACCGGCGCCAACTTTGCGTTGAACCGGGGATGCCTTTCCATCTTTGAATGCCGTGTACACCAAGTCAACAGCCTTGTCGAAGGCTGCCAGACTTGCATCAAAGCACGACTGGCCTTGATCATCGTTTCTCCCACTGGATGACTGTCCCTGGCCGCCTTGATGCACATTCAATTGGGAAGATTCATGAGTTTTTGAATCATCCCGGTTGGTTTGGTCGGACTGGACCAAACCACGATCATGGACGCACGATTTTTCTCCAATGGCGTTTCTTACAAAAGAAACTTCACCCAAGCGGAGATGAGGCACAGGACGGTCTGAATAGGCGGAGTCTATTGTGATGGCAGAGTAAATGTCGTGCGCATCAAGGTAGTTTCCTTTTAGAAAGGCAACGTAACCCCTTTCCATGCGCACGAAATAATCAATCTTATCTTTATTGTTTTCAGAAATTTCCGATGCTTTCCCTTCGTGGCTGTTAGCAAAAAGTTCATCTATTTTTGCCAATAGCGGCTCAGCTGTGTCGATATATTTATTTCTTGCAGGTTCGGAAGTGTCATCAACGGCATAATCTTTCGACGCATCACGCAACTTTTGGACTACACTGTGAAGCTGTTGATTTTTTGGTAAAAACTCTAGAGGATCCCATTCGTTCTCATAGTCCAAGAACAAATAAGGACCGGATCCTATGATGGATAATTGGTTGACGGCCATTTGCCTCGCTCTTAATCGTCTCAGGGATGAGAGGCGTTTCCCCATGGTTGTCAGGTCATCCTTTAAATGGGCAAAACTGGTTGCAAGTTGTTGATTTGTTTTTCCTTGTTTGTAAGCTAGTTTGTGTTCCATTTCAGCCCACAAATCATCAGTAAGAGTGCGTAACTGCAATTCAAGGACGAAAATACCGTCTCCATACCCAAAAAGATCTTTGCGATAGTTAATCTTTTTTCCAAATAAAATATGGATGGACCTGTACCTGGGTTCTCTGTCAATGTAATCAAAAATTTCTTTTGAAATTGAGTTAAATCCGTTATTTTCATGTGCTTTAAAGTTCTCGAGCTCCTTTAGTCCTTGCTTAATGTGATCATCCATATTAAAAACCTTCATTTCGTATAGTTTGCCATGCTCAACTACTTCTTTTAACAAATAGTCAAGAACTTTCAGAAGTTCTTCCTCAAACATGACTAGAACACGAACACCAGCGTAATCTGAATATTCACCGAAACTGTCTCGAAGCTTTCTCTTTGTCTTGAGAAAAATACTGCTAGCAGTTTTTACTCGTCCTTTTGTGCTGTAAACAGAAATATCTTTATGTAACTTATCTTTACCGATTTTTTCTTCGATGGAAAAAATTTCCTTCATCAAAATATTTTTCAAATCATTTTCAGCGTTTCCATCTCCCAAGAATTGATGGACAGCTTTAAAATTCGGCAGCGAATGAAATTTAGGGTTTGTCATGTCTATAACCTGTTATAAGTTGTTTTTTAATAACGAGCAATAACCATTTTTTGTCATCATAACACGGAATGTTGATCATGTAAAGATCTTTAATGATGACATGTGTCTGCTAATGGGTCAGCTACACAGTTTTGACTTGTTGCCATGGCAGGAACGGCAGAAAATCCAGGGGAATTTGCCCGTCAAATCAACTTGGTTGAGCAGCTATTTTGTGTGAATACAGCGACTTATAAAGATCACAGCATGTCTCGTACCACGATGTGCCTGTGCAGAAAATATGATCGTTAGATGAGACCAGAAAGAAGGATTTGCACGCGCCAACATGCAAATATTATTGTTTGAGATGTGTAATTTATTATGATTGTTAAGATTTAGTTATAAAATATAAAATGTTTCATAAACAATCTATAGGTTTAATCCCTGGAAAAGGTCTTGTTCTGCCGAATCTCCCGCACCAAAAAGATAACCACCGATAAGATGCAAAACGCCCCGATGAAAATCCCGACAAACAGCGAATAATCATAACGATAGGTATCATCACGCGGGTCATAGGTGGTACAGAAAAAACGTACCCGCCGCACCAGCAAATCCACAGTCGATTCGTTCTGCTTGGCAGGCAAGCCCAAAATCAACTCCTTCAAAGGTTCCACCAGTTGCGGCGTGGGCACGCTCTCCCCATAGGCTTGCTGATAAACAGTGCCCTCCCGATCCACCACCGTCACCTGCGCCAGATGGTCAAAACCACGCGGCGAGGGAAAAGCCACAAACCCGGTAAGCTCCATCAACTGCTTAACCGTCTCTTCCGACCCACTCAAAAAAAGCCAACGCGGATCAGAGATCCGCTGCTGCCGGGCATAATAATCCATCGCCTTGGGCGTGTCGGCACGGGTGTCAAAGCCAACCGTCAATACCTCAAAGGCATCCTCCCCAAAGACAGCCTTGGCCTTGGCAACCGTCACGGCCAAAGAACGGGTGGATACCGTACAGGTGTGATTACAGGTGGTATAAATCAGGTTGATCAACAAAGGCTTGCCACGCAACTGACCCAAAGAGACCGGTTCGCCGCGTTGGTTGAAAAAGGAAAGATCCGGCAACCTCTTGCCAATGGCCGCCTGACTGGTGCGCAGCAGTTGCTCAGGATCATTCTCGGCAGCATGCAAAAGAGGCAGAAAAAAATACCACGCCCATAACAGACAAAGCCCAAACGGGGCAGATGCACGCTTCACATCATTCATCCGAAAAACCCAAAAAAAAAAAGAACCGCCTCAAAAAAATGAGTATAAAAGGACAGGATCAGGATGGAAAGCAAAAAGGGGGAAGCCAAAGCCTCCCCCCTTGTACAAGCAAACAACGCAACCGCTTAGCCAAGCTTCCAAAGCGAAGAGAGATACTTGGCGTTGATGAAGAAGTAAACCACGAAGCTGGCCAGGAAGACCAAAGCCAGGACGAAAGTACCCTTGGCCTCCACAGCATGACCAGAAGAGCCACTGCTCTCCACCGGGGTCCGCTCCAAACGGTCAGGACGCTCCACAGTGTAGCTCGAGTCCGCCATGGGCAGACCAAAACTGGAGAAGAGAGAAGCTCCTTGATCCAAACGCTTGCCAAAGACCAACGAACCCACAGCAATCAGGCAGAAAAGAGCACCACCGACCGCCGCCAGGATACCACCCATGCCGGCCACACCCATCATGGCAATGGCACTACCCGCGAACTGATACTGCATGGCAGCATCGGCAAAGTTGATGTCCCAATGGCGACGGGGTACACCCAAAGTGCCCGCACCCAGCATGAAGAGAATCAACAGCAACATGCCAGCAGTGAAAATGTAAGGCTGCCACTTGGCCAGACCCGGCATGATCACCTCACGACGGAAAAGAACCGGGATCAGGAAATAGGTGATCGCCATAAAGGCCAACGTGGTACCCACAGCAACCGTGGCATGGAAATGACCAGGGACAAAGATGGTGTTGTGAATGATCAGGTTGATCTGCTCCGTACCCATGACCACACCAGTGATACCACCAATGAAGCCGAAGACGATCAGAGAAAGGAACATGCCAGAGAAAACAGGATTGCCCCAGGGCGCCTTTCTGAGCCACTCAAAAAGACCGTTGGTGTAACCCTTTTTCCGCTGCGCCACTTCGATGGCACCCGGTACGGTCAAACCATGGATCATGCTGGCCAACACCGCCAGATACATGGCATAGCTGGTGTTGAAAACCTTCCAGGACGCACTTAAACCGGCATCCACCAACAGATGGTGGGCGCTGGCCAGTTGCAGGAAAAGAATGTAGAGCAGGAACGCACCACGACTGACCTTCTCCGACATGGGCTTGGCCCCAAAGAGAATGGCCGCAATGGCATACCAAATGGCCACATGCGCAGAAACATTGATCTGCTGCGACGAGTGACCCATGCCCCACCAGAAAAGACGATAAATGGCCGGGTCAATGTTGTTGATCAAGCCGACCGACCACAGGAAGGTGGGCAGCAGGATGGCCGCACCACTGGCAATGGTGAAAACAGCGATGACGCAGGCAACAATGGCACCAAAGGTGACCAACGGCACAGAACCATCATAGGTCTGCTCCCGCTTGGCAATGACCAAGGTACCCAGAAAGACGAAACAGCCAATCAACGCACCCACGGCGAAAAGGATCAAACCCAGGTAGAAAATGGGTTCCGCCGGCATGGGTACATACGAGGTGAACATGACACTGGAGTTGCCACGGGCAAAGGCCACCATGCTCATCGTGGAACCGATAAGCATGAGCAGGAAGCCAATCCAACCGATGCCAGGGGTCGCCGGACGGCAACGCAGCAACGTCGAAGAGGCAAAATAAAGCACCGCCATCTCAAAAAAGATGATCCAGTAGATCAGGATGGCCGTACCATGCGCCGTCAGCGCAGTGTAAAACGCCTCAGCACTCAAGAGATGAATACCAGGGGCGCGGGTCGCAGCGACCAACAGGCCCAAAACGCCACCGATCAACAGGTAAACCACACCAAGAACCGCGTGGGCCTTCATCAGAGATTCGGCGGTTTTGTGAAAATAAAGTCCCGAATCAGGACATTTACGAAACATTTTAACGGCCATGATTACATCCTCTCCTATTTCACGTAGATTTTGCCCAGCATGGTGTGGTGACCAATACCGCAGAACTCGTTGCAAACCACGCCATACTCACCCGCTTGGTTGGGCGTGATATTCATGACCACTTCATAGCCTGGGAGAACCTGAACGTTGATGTTGACCGGCTGAATGGAAAGGCCATGCTGCCAATCCAGCGAAGAGATATGCAAGCGATAGCTCTTGTCCTTTTCCAGCTCCAGAATAGGCCACCACTGCCATAAACGGGCCACCAGATACACATCGCTGCCCGGTGGCGGCTTGACCACAGGAATCTCCATCTTGGTCTCCTTGCGGACCGTATATTGATCCGCCATGGCCTTGGCCTTGGCCTCAAAAGCCTCCGGCTTGATGCGATACGATTCGCTGGAAAGGTTCTGGTCGCCGAACACATGCCAATAGGGCATCCACAAGAAAAGTACCAAACACCAGGAGAGCGCCAAAATAATCCAGGTGACCTCAATTCTATGGATGGGTTCTTTCCACCAAATCATCTGGTTGGGAGGGGTAAGACTCATAATCATGCTCCTTCTTATCTGTCTTGCCTTTATTTGGCCATCGGGATGTTAATGAGTTCGATGAGTCCCCAGAACAGATACAGGACCGTCGGCATACCCACCCCCAAGGCCAGTAATGCGAATGGATTGTCCAGCAGTTTCTGCATGCCGGGAACCGGCTCGTTAGGTGGCATTTCCATATTTTTTCTTTCCCTCTCTACAGAAGATGGTTAAACAACAAGCGCTGGAACAGGCCAGAACACAAGACAAACCTCAAGAACAGCGACTCTGCGAGACTGTTCGTGGCTCTATCGACAGGGATGGGGAACCAGACGGGAAAAAAAAGGCGCAGGGTGCCCCACCACGTGTCATATTTCGTGATGGTCGCACCCTGGGAAGAAAAAAGAATTGACCTGTGTTAACTCGACAGCGTTTTTTTTAAATGGCTCAGTCGTGCCAGTAATAGACCATCAAATAGACGATCAGGCCAGTGAGCGAGGCCAAGATCCAAATCAGCAAGGTACGTTTGGCCCATTTTTTGTGGGCTTCCCGCTGTTGGCGCAGGCCATAGAAAAGGGTAAAGGGGAGCATCGCGCCGGTAGCGAGCGCCGTGAGGCCATGGACGATCAATAGGCCAAAATAAAAGGTGCGCACCGCCCCCTGACCAGGGAAAGGGGTGATGCCTTGCTGGGCGTGGTAGATCAAATAGCTCAGCAGAAAAAGGACCGCCGTGATCATGGCGGCCTTCATGAGGCGTTGGTGGCGCTCCTCCTGGCCGGAACGAACCGCAAAATAGCCCATCAGAGCTAAGTTGAGAGAGAGCAGGTTGAGAAAAGTGTTCCAATGGGGCATCAGGCTGATCATGGCATTTAGGCTGTTTCTGGCGGGTGGTTGAAAAAAAGCGGCTTGGGATGTTACCGTTATGTTGAAATATCCTTAACAACACCCCTGATTTTCCGATACACTCCTGGGAGAGAGTGGCATCGGTAGTCGAGAGGGAGTACTGTTTCCTTAAAAGAGGATGCGCGCGGGCACCGCTTTGTGTCAAGGGAGAGGGCAAATGAAAGGGTGGACTATGTGGTCGAGTCGATTGATAAATGATTTTGCCTCGCCAGAAATCGGCATGGGGAGAGTGGGGCGCATCTCCAGGCCAGCACGGTTGGCGGTGGTGTTGGCTGCTGCACTGCTGGTCGGTGCGTGTGCTCCCCGCGTCAATGAGAGTGTGGTGCCTGTGCAGCGCTCCGACCTGACGTTGGATCTGCCGTTGGAACCTTCGTCACCACTGAAATCCCGTCCGATCCAGAGTGTGCAGACCGTTCCGCCGCCTTTGGGTTCTTTGCCGAGTGGCCAGAGAGCTGTGCCATCCGGTCTGGAGCAAGGCAGGGAGATCGGTATTCCGGCCCGTGAAGGGGGTGCAGTTCTCTATGCCCCCTCTGCCACGAGCAAACAGGCTGCCGTGAGCAAAAAGAAGAGTGCCAGCAAGAAAAAGGCGGTCAGCAAAAAGAAAAAGGCCGTGGTAAAAAAACGGACCAGCAAGCGCGCAAGCACTTCGCCCTGCATGCCGGCACCGGCAAAAGTGAAAAAAACAGCCACCAAGGCTGCACCGCGACCCGCAACGGATGCGAGCCAACCGTTGTCATCGCAATAACGTGAGAAGGTTTCCTGTCGCGTGAATGCGTGGCATGATCCCTTTTGCATCAGCTTCAGGCTGACTTAGATTACAGGAGGCTGCCGTGAAAAATGAAGTGCATGGAACAGGCAAAATGGCGGTGCGGATGGCCGGGTTGGTGCTGGCCTGGACGTTGCTGATACTGCCGGGCTTGGCCCAGGCCGAGTGGTTTTGGGAAGAGTGGTTTCGCCCGGCCAGTGGCCCGGTGTCGGTGGTGCGTCCTGGTAATGGCTTGGCAGTCTATGATTACACGCCCCGTTCCTGGGCCCATCTGCCCGCCATTGTCTATGCTTCGGTACCGACCGTAGAGGGACGTTATCCGGTGCAACCGCAACATGCCTTGACCGGTATGCCGGTGCAGACCACGCCGGTCCGGCCTGTGGTGGTGCAGTCGCGGCCACATGATGTCTATGGAGGAGGGGAACAATGATCAAGACACGGCAAAGGCGTTTGGTGCGGTGGTTGGCACTGGGTGCGCTCCTGGTGGCGGGGGGGGCTTCTGCTGCGGCTGAGACAATCTACTATCCTGGTTATTTGGCCTACTATCCCTATGGGGATGGCAGTTTCGTCTACGCTCTGCCCAAGCAGGAGATGGTGCAGGAGGCCCATGTGGTGCCCATGCAACCGGCACGTATCGTGGAATCTCCGGCGGGGATCCCCGTGCCGGCAGTGGCTGCAGTCCGTCCGGGGCAGGCCGAGGTCGCCCGTGTCATGCTCTCTGGGTATTCGGTCCATATTGGCAGTTTTCTGAAGGCCGAAGAGGCGGAACAGATGGAATCCGCTCTGCAGAAACTGGGGTTGCCCTTTTTTCTCTCGCCCGCAGTCAGCAATGGCGTGACCTATAGTCAACTCCACGTTGGTCCTTTCCAGGTCAAGGATCAAGCTTTTATCGCCTCCGATACGGTGCGGGATGGTCTGGGGCTGCAGGGCATTGTGCTGGCCCACGGTCCGCAGCAGGGATCATCTGGCAAATAGCACGTTGTGCGGTCTCTGGTGGCGGGCTGCTTTTGTTGGGATCGTTTTTGCCGTACAATGGCTGCGGTGGATTGGGGGGCTTCCGCCCCCCACGCTCCCCACACTCTCCCCACAGTTTGACCAGCAGGGGTCTTTCGATGTCACCGCAGAGTGAAGTAACCTCCACCCGTCTGTCGATCCGTCCGCATCGCTGGCAGATTGCCCTCGGTAAAATTCCCGCCATCATCATGCTGGTTGCCGTCCTGGCGACTGCAACGGTTTTCCACCTCTCCTGGCGCACGGTTTTTCATCAAAGCATCTTTGAACTGGCCCATCGTTTGGGCAATCGCATCACCAGCGAAATTGCCTACGAGATCAGTCTGCTGTTGGGGGGGGCCAGTTCCGAAGTCAAATTACTGCACAAACTGCTGGCTGAAGACGTGGTCAATCTCAATGACAGTGTGGCCAGAGAGACCTTTTTTCTCTCTGTCCTGCAGAGCAATCCCACCTTTTCCTGGGTCACGTTTGGTTTTCCGAACGGCAATTTTTTTGGTGCCCAACAGCAGGCCCCGGACCGGTTTCGGGCCGTGGATCGGGTCTGGAACCCAGATACCAAGGTGGCCAGGAGCGTGGATCGTCTTTTTCAGCGCGATGGCGAGATGTTGCAACTGAGCAATACGATTGTCAGCGAGCAAAAATATTTTGCCCCGGAGCGCGCTTGGTATCGCGATGCGGTGCGTGCCGGACGGCGGGTGTGGACCGATGTCTATATCTATGCCTCCAGTCAAAAACCGGGTATCGATGTGGCCATGCCTTTGGAAAAGCAGGGGCAGTTGGTCGGGGTGATCGCCATCGGTATCGAGCTGGATCAAATTTCCAAATATCTGAGCACGATTGAGGTGGGCAAAACCGGCATCAGCTTCATCATCAACCGACGGGCTGAGTTGATCGCCTACGGGGATGCGGGCGAGGTGGTGGTAACGGATAATGTTGGGGAAAAATTGCGTCTGGGCCGTTTGGCCAACGCCAAGGCTCCCCTGCTGCGGGTGGCAGCCAAGGCGTTGGAGCGCTGGGACTTGGCCGGCGTGCAGAGCGTGAGCAACCATGTGGCCCAGGTGGACGATGACGACTATCTGGTGACACTGGCTCCCTCCATCCACAATGACTGGTTGATTGGTACGGTGATTCCCTCCAGGGAGTTTGTCTCCGAGGTGGACTCGATCCAGAACCGTCTTTTGCTGGTGGTTAGTTGTGCGGTCATTCTGCTCAGTGCCCTGGTTTTGGCCTGGATTCGGGCCTTTCTGGTGCGTCCATTGACCGTGACCACCGATTTGATTAGCCAAATTGGCCAGGGGGGCGCATGGCAGGAGGAGATTGTGGCCACCTCACCCATTGTCGAAATCAATCGACTGGTGCAGGCCATGCGGCAGATGGGGCTGGATTTGCACGCTCTGCGCAACAACGAGCATGAGCAGGTGCAGATGCGCCTGAACCAGGAGCGCAGTTTTGTGCAACTCAACCGGGCCATGCGGGAAGCGGAGGATGTAGATGCCCTGTGTCGGGTGGGTTTGCACTTTTTGATTCGGGCTTTGGATGCCCAGGTGGGCAGCATCTATCTGCTGGAAGAGGATGGCCTGTTGCGACTCTACTCCAGCCATGCCGTGACGCAGCCATACCTGCCGGAGCGGATGGATTATCGGGAAGGTTGGCTGGCGGCGGTTTTTGAAGAGCGCACCATGAAAGTGTTGACCGATATCCCGGCGGACTGTTTTGTGATGCGTACCGGGGTGATGGATCTGTTGCCCAGCACCTTGGTGGCACTGCCCTTGTTGCTCAATGATCAGGTGCATGGTGTGATCACGCTGGGTCGGGTGCAACCCTTTTCGGCCCCCTATCTGGATTTTGCCCTGCGTGTTGCCGGGGCCATTGCCGTTGCCATCGCGGGGGTTCAGTCCATTCTGCGCAACCGTATCCTGCTGAATCAAACGCTGCAGCAAAAGGAGGCCCTGATTCAGAGTCAGAGTGAACTCAACACGACCATCGAGCAGTTGCAGCGCACCAGCGAGTATAAATCGCAATTCTTGGCCAACATGAGCCACGAGATTCGCACGCCAATCAATGCGGTGATTGGCATGAGTTATCTGACTTTGCGGACCCAACTGAGCGATACGCAGCATGATTACGTGAGCAAGATTCACTATTCCGCCCGTGCTTTGCTAGGGATTATCAACGATATTCTCGATTTCTCCAAGATTGAGGCCGGGGAAATGGCCATGGAGTCGGTACCGTTCAATCTGGATGATACCATGGAGAATTTGGCCAATTTGATCTGTGTCAAGGCGGAAGAGAAGGGCTTGTTTCTCCTTTTCTCCCGCAGCAAGGATGTGCCCACCCTGTTGCTGGGTGATCCGTTGCGACTGGGGCAAATTTTGACCAACCTGACCGCCAATGCCATCAAGTTTACCGAAGCGGGCAATATCGTCATCAGTATCCGTTGCCTGCGCCAGTGGGAGGGCAAGGTGGATCTGCAGTTTCAGGTGGAGGATACAGGGATCGGTTTGAATGAGGTTCAGGTCGGTCGCCTGTTCAGCCCCTTTTCGCAGGCGGATGCTTCCACCACCCGCAAGTATGGTGGCACCGGTTTGGGTTTGTCCATTTGCAAGCATCTGGTCGAGATGATGGGGGGGAGCATTGGTGTCAACAGTGAATTGGGCAGGGGCAGCCAGTTTCATTTCAATGCATGGTTTGCCCTGCAGAGCGATGCCGAACAGCATGCAATGGCCTTGGATGAAGAGTTGTTGGGGCTGAAGGTGTTGGTGGTCGATGACCATCTGCGTTTTCAGGAGATTTGCCAGGATATGTTGGTTGATTATGGTTGTCATCCCCGTCAGGCCACCACCGCTGAGCAGGCCCTGCAGATGTTGGAAGAGGCGGTGATGGATCCTGCGCAGGAACCTTTCCGGCTGGTGATTTTAACCTGGAAGATGTTGCACCTGAATGGTTTGCAACTGGCGCAGCGTATTCGGCAAAGTACCCTGTTTGGTAAGGATCTGCGCATCATCCTGGTCACGCCCTACAATCGCCAGGAGGTGATTCCGGCCTCTGAGCGCCATCTGTTGAATGCTTTTCTGCCCAAGCCGGTCAATCCGTCGCAACTGTTGGCGGCGATTCAGGTGGCTTTTAACCTCAAGAAACGGGAAGGTCGGAAAAATCGCAAATTGGATCCGGTGCAAAATACCGATGCAGCACAGCGCATCATGGGGGCGCGGGTTTTGCTGGCCGATGACAACAAGATCAACCAACAGGTTTCCACTGCCTTGCTGGAGGGGCATGGTTTGCAGGTGACCGTGGTGGGCAATGGCCGGGAAGCGGTGGAGGCAGTCAAACAAAATGCCTTTGAGATTGCCCTGATGGATATTCAGATGCCGGAGATGGATGGTTTCCAGGCAACGCGCATGATCCGTACTTTGCCGGGGGGAGAGAAATTGCCCATCATCGCTCTGACCGCGCACGCCATGGTGGGGGATCGGGAAAAATCATTGACGGCGGGGATGAATGATCATATTACCAAACCCATCGATCCGGAAAAACTCTTTCAGACTCTGGTGCAGTGGATAACGCCCAAGGATCGTCAGGCGCTGGCGGTTAAAAAGACGGTGGCACTGGATACGCAACCACAACCGGGCCAAGAGTCGTTACCCGGCATCGATATGGCGGTGGGTTTGCGGCAGGTGGCGGGCAACCGGGTATTGTTGTATCGCTTGTTGCGGGAGTTTCGCCAAGATTACCAGCATGTGGTCCGTACCATTCGTGAGGGGTTGCAGCAGGACAAGCGCCCAGAGGTGTTACGGGTGATTCATACGGTCAAAGGGATTGCCGGATCTTTGGGGGCGCATGCGTTGCATCGTTACACCCGCGATCTGGAAAGCACCTTGAAGGGGGGCGATGGGGTGGAGTATGCGCCCCTGCTGGAGCAGTTCAGCCAGGAGATTGGGCGGGTGTTTCATGGCATCGCGGCGTTGCCAGCGGAGGCGGTGGCCGGGTCCAGCCCACAGGCTGCTGTGCCCGGTCCGGCAGAGGGCGCTGCTGCGGTGGTTGACCAGGCGCATGTGCGCGCCTTGCTGCGCGAGTTGCGGCAACTGTTGGCGGCGGGACACTCCCGTTCGGCGGAAAAGTTGGCAGAGATCAGAGCCCATTGTCCAAATGAGAGCTATCTTGCCGTTGGTCAGCAATTGGAGCAACTGATCGAGGAGTTTGAGTTTGAGGCGGCAGTACAGGCTGTCGATGTTTTGGCGCAAGGCTGTGGTATCACGCAGGGCGAGGAGGGGACATGATTGAGCGTCGTGGCAGAGTGCTCATTGTCGATGATGAGCGCTTTAATATCACGGTGTTGAGTAATCTGCTGGCGCCTTATTGCGAGACGTTGGTGGCCAAGAGTGGGGAGCAGGCTTTGCGTGCGGTGCAGTCTTCCCTGCCGCCCGATCTGATTTTGTTGGACATCATGATGCCTGGCATGGACGGCTATGAGGTGTGTCGTCGTTTAAAAGCGGATGAGGCGACACGTTCCATTCCGGTGATTTTTATCACCGCCATGCACGGTGTGGAGGATGAGGTTAAAGGGTTTGAGGTGGGGGCGGTGGATTATATCACCAAGCCCATTAGCCCGCCGGTGGTGCATGCCCGTGTTCTGACGCATCTGGAAAATGTGTTGTCACGCAATCGGATACAGGCGCTCAACCAGGATTTGACCCGCTCTCTGGAGGAGCAGAGACGGGCCTACGAGGAGTTGCACCGCACCCGGATCGAACTGGCCGAGACCCAGGCGATTGCGGTGATCATGAAGGCGTTTGAAAAATTTGTTCCCAAGCAATTTTTGGAGCGGATTGCCAAGGAAGGCTTGGAACATATCAGGCCGGGCACGGTGGAGTTGAGCACCATCACGGTGATGTTCAGCGACATTCGTTCGTTTAGCAAACTGTGCGAGAGTATGTCGCCCAGTGATATTTTTATGTTGCTTAACGGTTATTTGGGGCGCATGCAGGCGGCCATCGATACCCATAATGGGTTTATCGATAAATTTATTGGCGATGCCATTATGGCCTTGTTTGATGGTGACGAGCGGCAGCAGGCCCAGAATGCAGCCCGTGCGGCCATTGGCATGCAGAGCCGTTTGTTGGTCTATAATCAGGAGCGTCTCCAGTCGCAGCGCGACCCGATTGCCATTGGTATCGGTTTGCATACCGGACCGGTGATGATGGGCACCTTGGGCAATGAGACCCGGATGGACTCTACGGTCATTGGCGATGCGGCCAATCTGGCGGCCCGTCTGGAGAGTTTGACCAAATTTTATGACTGTCGCATCGTCATCTCAGACGATGTGTTTATGCTCCTGGAGGCGGACCAGTTTTTATCGCGCCCCCTGGATCGGGTCATTGTCAAAGGCAAAACCCAGCCGGTATTGATTCATGAACTGTTTGACGCAGATCCAGAGCCTTTGCGGTTGCGCAAACAGCAATTGTTGCCTTCTTTTTTGCAGGGGTTGCACCATTTTTATGCCCGACAATGGCGGGAGAGTCGTTTGGCTTTCAAGGAGTGTCTGGAGATTGATCCGGGTGATGTGGTCTCACAGATCTATTGGGAGAGGAGCCACCATTTTACAGTTCAACCCCCGTCGGAAGAGTGGGATGGCTGTTTTGAGATGCAACATAAATAGGGCAGGCTGGGTGTTTTCTGCCATGTTTTTGTCATTATTGCGTGTGTTGACGATTTCTTGATTGGTCTTGTATTTGCATTAACGTTCTGCAAAGCCGGTTCTACATCCTGTGTATCGGTAATAAGTGATGATAAAACAGAACGTTAAGGAGAGGTAGCATGAATTTGTCAGCACATCAGCAACCGTCAGGAGTTCAACAGGGCGCGACGATCCTTCCGCTGCTTGCCCTGCAGGAGGGGATGTTTGCCACCGAGAGTATGTCGGCCAGTGTGGAGATGGCCCAACCGGTGCAGACCAGCAGACCCGCTTTGGCAGGCAATGCCCTGGTGATGTTGGAGGCACGGATGAGTGGTCTGATGCAGACCATTGCCGGTTTGAACGCCAAGAATGCCGAGTTGCGCAAAATGATTGCCGATCGGGATGACTATATTGACTTGGTTGAGCAAGAGAATGCGCTGCTCAGTCGTCAGGTGGACCGTTTCATGACGGCACAAAATCAGGTGATTCATGGTTTGAGTGGGCTTTTGGGGCGCGTTGTTGCCGAAGAGTCTGATGACCATGCGGATGCCTTGGTGCTGCTGAGTCAGACAGGGTATGTTGAGACGGTCGGCAACGCCTGATCGTTGATACTGGGAGGAGAGGGTCGTGGGGCAGCTTATTCGGCTTTATTGCAGACATTGCAACCCGCAGGATTTTTACAAGCCGGATCGTCGTGCTGTCCAGTCCCAAGTGTTGGCGACGGTGTTGCCGTTCGTTGACAAGCGTCGTCTGCAGTCGGATCGTCGGCAGAGGTTGGAGCGACGCCGGGCAGACCTTTCTCCTCCTGGTGTGCGGGATCGTCGCAGTGCCCATTCGGGGCGCCGTTTTTGTGATGGCTATGCCTGGTTTGAGGGGTGTTTGGAGGAGGCCATACAGGCCCATTGGCACGTGGAGTGGCGCGAAGAGAGCGAGGACGACCGTCCTGCCGTTGTGTTGTGTCCCAAATGTAGAAAGAAAATCCGCTAATGCCTTTGGGATGAGTTGACGGGAGTAACCGAATGCATACTTTGCCGCTCATCCTGATTGTCGAAGACAGTTTGGTGCAGTCTTTTTTTCTGGAAAAAATTCTCAAAAACAATCAATTTTCGGTCATGACCGCCAGCAATGGTCTGGAGGCGTTGCGGTGTGTCAACGACCACCCCCCTGATTTGATCATCAGCGACATCAACATGCCGGTCATGTCCGGTTATGAGATGTGCCGCATTCTGAAAGAGGATCCGCGCCGCCAGGCCATACCGGTGCTGTTGTTATCGGAGCTTTCGACCATGGAAGAGATTCTGTTGGGGTTGGAAGCGCGGGCGGATAACTACATCCTCAAGCCTTACGATGAGGCGGATTTGTTGCGCAAGGTATGGGATTCGCTGCGCACGGCGACGCCGCAGCGGGCGGAGTCCATACGCGTCATAGAAATGGCGGCTGGCAAGCGTTTTCAGATTGGTGCCAACCGGGACCAGGTGTTGAACTTTCTCTTGTCCATCTATGAGAGCATTTTGCGCAAGAATAATGAGCTCAATGCTTTGCATGACAAACTGAACCGTCTCAACGCTGATTTGCTGGCCTCCAAGGAGAAGTATCAGACCTTGGTACAGACGGTGCCCGACATGATTTTTCAATTGGATGCCAAGGGTCGTTTCACCTTCATCAATCATGCCTTGGAGCGTTTGGGTTACACGACGGAAGATTTGTTGGGGCAACATTTTAGTGCCATTATTGAGCCGCAGGAGGTGGAGCGGATCAGTTTTGCCAATTTAATCCAGCAGCTCAAGGGTTCCACCCAACCGGCCACGCCGCCCAAGCTTTTTGATGAGCGGCGCACTGGCAAGCGGCAGACCTTGGGGTTGGAGGTTCGTTTGCGCTCCAAGACGGGCCACTTGGCCGGTCAGGCATTGTCGGATGAGCAGGGGGCTGCCATGCCCTGCACGGGGGAGATCAGCAGTGCGGGCATGTACAGTGCGCCGGTTCGCGATCGGCAGGGGCGGTTTGTGGGCACGGTGGGGGTATTGCGGGATATTTCCGAGCGCAAGCATGTGGAGGAGACGCTCAAGAAGACCTATGTGCAGTTGCAGCAGAGCGAACGGCGGGCGGAGTTGGCCAATCGGGCCAAGGGGGAATTTTTGGCCAACATGAGCCATGAGATTCGCACCCCGATGCATGCCATTTTGGGTTTAAGTCAACTGGTGTTGCAGAGCAAGTTGGATCGCAAGCAGCGTGCGTACATGGAGAAGGTGGTGCGGGCTGGGCGCAAGTTGTTATCCATTTTGAATGATATTCTGGATTTTTCCAAGGTGGAGGCGGGCAAGATTGCCATTGAGCGGGTGGAGTTCAACCTTGATGAGGTATTGGCTGACCTGATGGATGTGGCGACGTGGTATGGTGAGGGCAAGGCGGTGGCGGTGCATGTGGAGATTGCCGACAGTTTGCCGCGCCATTGGCTGGGTGACCCATTGCGGTTGGGGCAGGTGTTAACCAACCTGTTGAGCAACGCCATCAAGTTTACCGAACAGGGTGATGTGGTGGTTGCGGTTTTGGAGGTGATCCGGCAGGGGCAACGGGCTGTTTTGCAATTTTCGGTGTGGGATAGTGGGGTTGGCATTGAGCCGGAGCAGTTGGAGCGTCTGTTTCAGGCGTTTCAGCAGGCGGACGGTTCGATTACCCGGCGTTATGGGGGGACGGGGTTGGGGTTGGCCATCAGTCGGCATTTGGTAGAGCTGTTGGGCGGCACGATTTATGCCCAAAGCACTTTGGGTAAGGGCAGTCAGTTTACGGTTTTGTTGCCCATGCATTTGGCGGAGCAGCAGCAACCGGAGCGTGTTGCCGGGCAGAAGCGTTGGGGGATGCAGGCGGCGGGGCATCATGCGCTTTCCTGGCAGGCATTGTTTCGCTTGCGTGGCATTCGGGTGTTGGTTGTGGATGACCATGAGATCAACCAGTTGATTGCCAGGGAGATTTTGGAACAGGTTGGCATTCATGTGGAGGTGGCGGCCAACGGTCGGCAGGCGGTACAGATGGCCGCGCAGCAGCGTTATGATTGTATCCTGATGGACATACAGATGCCGGTGCTGGATGGTTTGGAGGCGTGTCGTTTGATTCGGCAGATACCGGATGGTCAGCAGTTACCGATTGTGGCGATGACTGCGCATGGGATGCGTGGTGATCGGGAGCGTTCGTTGGCGGCTGGCATGAACGATCATTTGATCAAGCCACTGGATCCGGAGTCGTTGTATCAGGTATTGCTGGCATTGATTGCCCTGCCGGATGGTGAGCAGTGTCCAGCGTCGGAGGGGGGCAGTCGGGAGTGGTTACAGCAGGATCGTGTGGATGAGGCGGGGGAGGTTGCGGTCGCGTTGGACTGGCAGGCGGGTATTCGTCATGTGGGTGGCAATGAGCAGGTTTACCGACAGATTGTGCGGCGTTTCTGGCAAGGGCAGCGGGAGACGACTGGCCAGCTGCGTACTGCGCTGATGCAGGGGGATCGGGAGACGGCCCGGCGTTTGGTCCACAGTGTTCGGGGTTTGGCGGCGGGTATTGGGGCGTTTCCTTTGGCTGCCTTGGCGGCGGAGTTGGAGCAGGCCATTGTGGAGGTGTTGGAGTCACCGGTTTTGGTCAACCAATTTATCCACTCTTTGGAGGGGGTGATGCAGGTTCTTTCTGGGTTGTTTCCAGAGACGGACGTGCGTGCCGTAGCAACTGCCGAGTGGCAGGGGGAGGTGCAGGGTGAGGTGCATCCTTGGTTGGAAAAGATATACAATGCGCTGGATGGTGATTTTGATGAAGCGAGACGTTCTGTGGAACGGTTGATGCCTCTTTTGCAGCGTTGTGGGGCCGATCCTGGTTTGTTGAGCCAGTTGCAACAGCAGTTGGCTGAATTTGAGACGGAGCAGGCCCAACAGATTGTTGTCAGGCTGATGGAGCAGATCAAGCAGGAGAAAAGTGTATGAGCGCGCACCCGGCCAAGCCAAGGGTACTGGTTGTTGATGATTCGCCAGAGACGTTGGAGATGTTGACCACCATTCTTTCCGAGCACTATGCGGTTCTTCCGGCGCGCAATGGGGAGAATGCTTTAGCCAAGGCTTTGAAGCCGCCGCACCCGGAGATCATTCTGTTGGATATTTTGATGCCAGACATGGATGGTTTTGATGTGTTACGACGTTTGAAGCGGGAGGAGGCGACGCGCGAGATTCCGATTATTTTCTTGACCGCTTTGCCGGATCAGGAGAGTGAGCTCAATGGTTTAAATTTGGGGGCGGTTGATTATATTCGCAAACCGCTTTCCATTCCCATGGTGATGGCTCGTTTGGCCATCCATTTGGAGTTGGCGCGCAGTCGCAAGGAGTTGGCCAAGCGCAATGAAATGTTGGAAGAGGTGGTGCGTCTGCGTGATGACATTGAGCGGATTACCCGCCATGACATGAAGGGGCCGTTATCGGCGGTGATTGGTTTTTCCGAGGTAGTTTTGGAGGAGGCTGGTTTATCGGAGTATCATGCGGATTGTTTGCAGCGCTCGATTCAGGCGGCCAACCGTATGTTGGAGATGATCAACCGTTCCATGGATTTGTATAAGATTGAGACTGGGCGTTATCGTTACGAGCCGCAATCCTTTGATGTCTCTCGTGTGGTCAACCGGGTGTGTCATGATTTGTCGGCTTTGGTACGCAGTTTTCATGTGGTGATGGTGGTGGATGTGGTGTGTTGTTCGTCTGGGGAGGGGTGTGGTTTGGCGGCGGATCAAATGTTGTGTTATTTTCTTTTGGCCAATCTGATCAAGAATGCGGTTGAGGCATCGCCTGCGGGGGCGCAGGTGACGGTGACTTTGGATTTTTGCGACCAGGCGTGGGTTTGCATTCGCATTCACAATGTGGGGGAGGTGCCTTTGGAGATGCAGGAGCATTTCTTCGAGAAATATAAGACTTTTGGCAAGGAGCAGGGGACGGGTTTGGGTACCTATTCGGCTTTGTTGATGGCTCGGGCGCAGGGGGGGGATGTACGGATGCAGAGTAGTCGTGAGGCGGGTACGATGGTGGTTGTTTCTTTGCCACGGGTGGACGGGTAGGGGTGAATTTTCTTGGGTCGTTGTGCGGCGGAAAGTGGTTGGTCGATGGCAAAGCGGTTGGATGAACAGAGTGACAGTGCGCAGTGGTTGGCGTGGGATGCGCGCCATGTTTGGCATCCTTTTACCCAGGCCAAAACGGCGCCGCCGGCGACTCCGATTGTGGCGGCGCGGGCGGCCACGTTGTATGGGGCGGACGGTCAGAGTTATTTGGATTTAATCTCTTCTTGGTGGGTGATCACCCATGGCCATGCCCATCCGCGCATTGCCCAGGCGATTGCCCAGCAGGCCATGACCTTGGAGCAGGTGGTTTTTGCCGGTTTTACCCATCCTCCGGCTGTGCAACTGGCGGCGGCCTTGGTGGCCAAGTTGCCTGTCGGGTTGCAGCGGGTTTTTTTTTCCGATAACGGTTCGACCTCTGTGGAGGTGGCCTTGAAGATGGCCCGCCAGTATTGGTTTAACCGGGGGGAGCGGCGGGAGCGTTTTTTGGCTTGTGTGGGTGGGTATCATGGCGATACGGTGGGGGCCATGTCGGTGGGGGGGTCCAGTGGATTTTTCGAGCCGTTTCGTTCTTTACTTTTTCCTGTGGACTGGTTGCCTTTTCCGGCGACCTGGCAGGGGGATGAGGCGGTGGAGCAGAGGGAGCGTGAGGCGCTTCTGGTGTTGGATGACTATTTGGCCCGGCATGGTCGGGAGTGTGCGGCCTGTTTGATGGAGCCTTTGGTGCAGGGGGCTGCGGGCATGCGCATGTGTCGTCCGCAGTTTGTGCAGCAGGTGGCGGAGCGGTTGCGGGCGGCGGGTGTATTGTTGATCTTTGACGAGGTCATGACTGGTTTTGGCCGCACGGGGCGTCTTTTTGCCTGTGAGCGGGCGGGCACGGACCCGGATATTATCTGTCTGTCCAAGGGGTTGACTGGGGGTTTTCTGCCGATGTCGGTGACGGTTTGTCGGGAGGAGATTTATCAAGCTTTTTTGGGGGAGAGTTTTGACCGGGCTTTTGCCCATGGTCACTCTTTTACGGCCAATCCTTTGGGGTGTGCGGCTGCGGTGGTGGCTTTGGCGTTGTTTGATGAAGAGGAGACTTTGGCCCGTATTGCGCAGTTGGAGGAGATTCACTGCCAGCGTTTGTTGGAGGTGCAGCGGCATCCTCGTGTGTGTTGTCCTCGTGTCATGGGTTCCATTGCTGCGTTGGATATTCAGGCCGATGATGCCGGGTATGCCTCACGCATTGGTTTGTTCTTGCGTCAATTTTTCTTGGATCGCGGTTTCCTGTTGCGTCCGCTTGGTAATGCTCTCTATTTGTTGCCCCCCTATTGTATCACTGATGCTGAGTTGCACCGGGCCTGGGATTGTGTGGCTGAAGCTTTGCAGCAGTTGCCCCCGGTGCGTGCCTGACGTAATCATCTTCAAAAGAAAAAATAACATGGGGTCAAGGGGAGATTATCTCCCCTTGCGGGTGCAGGGCGGAGCCCTGCTTGAAATGGCGCGCTTTTACCGAAGCAGATTTGCGTAGCAAATCTGTACCGCGCGCCCAAATCTGTGCCCCGCAGGGGCACTCTTTGGGAGGGCGGAGCCCGACTTTAACCGTTTGGATTATAACGCACTTTTTGGTGTTCGATGAACGAATATCACAGTCTGGTTGCGGGTTGATTCACCTGCTGCGGGCAAAACCCATTAGGAGGGTGTGCATGTTGGCGCAGAAAACCGCGCCA
>PDZU01000110.1 GCA_002753095.1 Magnetococcales bacterium | reverse complement strand
GCCTTCCGTGCCTATCCGGTATGGCGGTTCAGCCTGCTGTTCGATTGGTTGCGGGCGGGCAATCCCAGGTACGAATACGAGACCCTCCAGGGGTTCATCCTGGGCAGAAGAGGCAGTTTTGAGTCGTTCCTGTTTCTCGATCCGACCGACTCCACCTGCACTGACATGCCATTCGGCGTTGGGGATGGGGAGCAGACTGCCTTTCAACTGACCCGTGCCTTTGGTTTCCACGGCTCTTTCTCATTCGCAGAGCCAGTCGAAAATATCAAAACTGTGACTGCAATCAAGCTCAATGGCGTGGCCAAATCCGCACCCAACGACTATGCCATCTCGGCCACCGGGCTGGTAACTTTCACCGTTCCCCCCGCTGTTGGTGCGGTGATCACCTGGAGCGGTGTTTTCTACTTTCGCTGCCGGTTCGGTGAGGACACGGCGGATTTTGCACGCACTCTGCCCAACCTCTGGGAGTTGCGGGAACTGACCTTTATCGGCGCAACAGGAAACAAAACATGAAACACGCGAGCAACGATTTGATTCAATATCTGCAATCGGAACAGAGTTTTCTCATGGCCGATCTGTACGAGTTCCTGTTGGTAGACGGCACAGCACTGCGGTACAGCACGTTTGATGCGGATTTCTTGTGCGACGACCGTCTCTATTCATCTACCGGCCCCATTATCCGCCGTTCCCGAACGCGCTGTGTTATTGGGGTCGAGGTGGACACCCTGAATTTGGAGGTGGTTCCCGGCCCGAACGATTTGCTGCTGGGGTTGCCATGGCTCAAAGCGGTGGGGGCCGGTGCCCTGGACGGGGCCACCCTGGCACTCTACCGGGTCTTTTTGCAACCCGACCTGTCGGTGGTGGGTGGCATCACCCTGTTTGTCGGACAGGTGGCTGACATCCAGATTACCCGATCCCTGGCCAAGCTCACGGTGAACAGCGCAGTTCAAATGCTGAATGTCAAACTGCCGAGAAACGTCTGGCAACCCGGCTGCACCCACACTTTATATGATGCAGACTGCGGCATCGACCGGAATGATCCTGCCATCGCCACCGAGACGACGGTCCAATCCGGCAGCACCAGCACGACACTGGCCAGTGGGTTGGCGTTGGTGGAAGCGCGGTGGTTTGAGCAGGGGTATGTCCAGTTTCTCAGCGGGTCACTCACCGGCCTGCGACGCACTATAAAATCCTGTTCCGGAGACGGTGTCTTTCAGTTGCTGCTGCCTTTGCCGTCCATTCCGGCAGTGGGAGACTCTTTCAAAGCCTATCCCGGCTGCGACAAGACGCAGGCCACCTGCACCAACAAGTTTCACAACGTCAGAAATTTCCGTGGTTTTCCCTACATCCCGGTTTCGGAGACGGCAATATGAACGCCATCAGAGAGCAGATTGTTCAGACAGCCATGGCCTGGCTGCTCACGCCCTATCATCACCACGCACGGATCAAAGGCGTGGGTGTGGACTGCGTCCAGTTTCTCGTTGCGGTCTTTGAAGAGTGTCAGCTTGCTTCTGCGGTGGCGGATGGCTACGCCCAGGACTGGCATTTGCACCGCAGTGAAGAAAAATATCTGGCGGGCATTCAGCAGTATGCCAAGCAGACGGATACCCCGGAACCAGGGGATATCGCCCTGTTCCGCTTTGGCCGTTGCGTCTCCCATGCGGGCATTGTTCTGCCTGAACCGCGCACCGTTATCCATGCCTTTGCGGGGGTTGGCGTGATCCTCTCTTCGCTGGATGGACAAGAACTCGGCGGTCGGTTGCACTCATTTTGGAGGGTTGTCCCATGAGCGGTAAAGACGGCAAAGTAATCAACAACAGCGAGCCTCGCGCCAACGGCGTCACCTTCCAGGGCAGCATTTATGGTGCGGCGATCCCGATTGTCTATGGCCGAGCCAGGGTGTCGGGGAATCTGCTCTGGTATGGGGATTTCAAAGCGATTGCCCATACCACATCGCAGGATGTGGGTGGTAAAGGTGGCGGCGGAACCACCGTCGTCAGTACCACATACACCTACACCGCATCGTTTGTCTTTGGCCTTTGCGAGGGGCCGATCACCGGCATTGACGGCATCTGGAGCAATCGCGACTACAAACCAGATCCGGCCAACCTTTCGGAGGTGATCACCTCCTCGGCGGCCTGGAACGAGTCGCACCTTGTCTCCGGTTCGCATCAGGTGACGGTTGCCCATGGCACGCAGTGGACCAGCCATATCTCCTGCGTGGCCATCGATGGAGAGGTATCAACACCCCTGACGAACGGCACCGATTTCACCGTTGTCGCAGGCACCTACTATTTTGCCACCCAATATGCCAACGTCCAGGTGCAAATCAGCTACAATTACAACGCAATCAACAGCAGTTCCTCTTTGATGACTGTCTTCAATGGCGACTATCTGCAAAACCCGTGGACGTATCTGACGAGCAAACACCCGGAGCAGGCCCTGCACTATCGCGGCACTGCCTATGCGGCGGCTCTGGACTGGCAGTTGGGTTCTGGCACGGCACTGCCGAACCTGAATTTTGATGTCATCGGCCAGCTCTCCTTCGACGCGGCCAACGGCTTTTTCGACGCGCATCCCAAGGACATCCTGCTTGACTTGCTGACAAACCCCCACTACGGGTTGGGTTTTCCGGTGGCAAACATCGGCGATTGGACCCAATACTATCGGTACTGTACGGCCAACAGCCTTTTTTTGTCGCCGGTCTACTCGGCCCAGGAAGAGGCCAGTGCCATCCTCACGCGACTGATGAAACTCACGAATTCCGGTGTGTATTTCTCCGAAGGCACCCTGAAAATCACCCCCTTCGGCGACGCCGTTGTCACCGGCCACCAGACCACCTACACGCCAAACACCACTCCCGTCTACGAGTTGATGGAGGACGATTTCATTGTCACCGGTGACGAAGATCCAGTGACCATATCCAGGCGGCCATCAGTCGATGCATTCAACCATGTGAAGGTCGAATTCCTCAATGCCAGCAACCAGTTCAACACGGAGGTGGCCGAGGCCAAGGATCTGGTCTCTATCGATCTCTTCGGCCTGCGGACAATGGACTCCATCAAGGCCCACGAGATCAAATCCCCTGTGGTGGCCAGAACAGTGGCGCAAAACACCCTCCAGTATCTCCAGCACGTGCGCAATACCTATGCCTTCAAGTTGGGCTGGAAGCATTGTCTGCTGGAACCGACCGACCTTGTCACCCTCACCGATCTGGCCGCAGGGCTGGACAAAACGCCGGTTCGTATCCTGAGCATCGAAGAGGATGAAGAGGGTGTCCTGTCCATAGAAGCGGAAGACGCTCCCCAGGGGGTGTTCAGCTCTATGACCTACCCGCATCAAGAGGTGGGTGGCTATATCCCGTCCTACAACCAACCCTCCGGCGCGATCAACACCCCCGTGCTGTTCGAGGCACCCAAGGCACTGGCCGCAACCGGGCATGAGATCTGGGTGGCTACGTCGGGGGGTGAGAATTACGGTGGCTGTCAGGTCTGGATCTCGTCAGACGGCACGAACTACAAAAAGATCGGCGAGATCGTCTCCCCGGCCCGCCATGGCTTCCTGACCGACACAATGGCGTTTGGCACAGATCCAGACACTACCAGTACCTGCAAGGTGGATCTATCGGAGTCTTCCGGCGCGCTCACCCCCGGCACCATCGCCGATGCTGACAACCGGGCGACTTTGGCGTGGGTGGATGGGGAATTTTTCGCGTACTCCACTGCCACGCTGACGGGCAGTCATCGATACACCCTGGGCGGCTACCTGCGGCGTGGCCTCTACGGCACCCCGATCAAGGCACACCCAAGCCAAAGTCCGTTTGTCCGGTGCGACGGGGCGATCTTTCGGTACGCCTACGATCCGGCACTGGTTGGCAAGACGGTGTTCATGAAGTTCCCGGCATTTAACCAGTTCGGCGGTGGGGGGCAGTCGCTGGCGGATGCGGCTGAGTATGCGTTCAGGATTTTTGGGAGCGTGCCGTAGTCGGGCATTGCAAACATGGGGGGGGCGATAGGACACCATGTTACGATGCCCCAATGACAGGCTTGAGTGGGACCGCCACCGTTCCTGTGCCTCCCCTTGCTCCGCCTCACACGGCGGCCACTCCGAGAGTCCCCGGGGGAGCGGCGCGTCCTGGTACGCCTCGCAGGACTCCCCTGGGGGAATACTGCAAATGTTGCGAGACTCTACCAACAGGGAGTACCGCAACCATTACAGGGATCACCCCGAAGGGGATGCCGCAAACGATTGTCCGACTCGACCAAATGGGAGTGACGCAAGATCCACTCCCCTCTCGCTTACATTATTTTGGCGCAGATGGAAAGGTTTCCCCTTCTTGTGGCGTTGTTGCATGATTCACCTGGAACACCGGCCACTTGACCAGGATGCAGGTTTCGATAATCATGGGGCATGGACACATTACCCCCAAAACATCGGTACCGCATCCGCAACTGGCCGGAGTACAACGCCGCCCTGGTCAATCGTGGCCGTCTGACCCTCTGGTTCGACGAAGACGCCATCAACCAGTGGTACGTGCAAGAAAAGACCGGCAAACGAGGTGCATCCCAAACCTACACGGATGTAGCGGTCCAGTGCGCTCTTACCCTCAAGGAGGTGTATCACCTGCCGTTGAGGGGAACGGAAGGACTGGTATCCTCCTTGATAGAGCTGATGGATCTGCCCCTTTCATGCCCAGATCACACCACGCTGGGTCGGCGTCGGCAGAAGATCGACATCCAAATTACCAGGAGCAAGGCCAACGCCCCCCGCCACATCGTGATTTGTCAGCGGCGGTTTGAAAGTGTACCAATCCAGGCGGTTTGAAAATGCAGATTTATTTTCTTTATATTTTTTCTTAAAACGAGCAGCTAAAATAAATTAGTATTATTTTCTATATTTTCTTCCTGTCAATTTTCTTCTTTATTTTCATCTTCTTGCCTTTCTCAATCTTCTTCTCCCCGCACCCGACGCATTCCTCCTGATGCATCATCTGCCCCTTGATTTGCAAGGTGTTTTGTTTGCACACGACTATCCCAGGGAGGGATGCATATGAGCAGACAAACAAAACGCAAGTGTCGTCATTGTGGTCAGTGGTTGGACTGAACGGCTACGCCGTAGCTGTGGTGTGACTCTGGCTCCTCCATCCACTCCCATCGTCTCGCTGGCCGAGGGGGGACTTCGGTTTTCCCCTTGATTCCCGTCTGCGCTATACTCCTTCGATTGGTCGGCATGTCGTCGGCCTCTCACGTGACAAGGAGCATAACATGAGCAGCACAAACACAACTGGCCCAACCAACACGAACGGGTCCCGTCCGACTGGAACAAGAAGATCCTTCTTTACTCGAGCGGGTATGTCTATCTCGGCCAGCACAACCAAGGCCCCCCCAGCCAGTACAACCAAGGCTTCCCCAGCCGGTACAACTGAGGCCCGCCCGGCCAGCAGAACCATGGCCCGTTCTGCTGGCGCAACAGCCAACCCGATCAATCCGAGCCAAACCATTCCAACCAGCACAAGCATCGGCACCAAGACCAATCTGAACAACGCACTGCGTTTGCGGATGGCCGAAGAACTGTCCATGTTTGGACTGGCTCCCCGCTCTCAGCAGACCTATTTGGCTGCAGTCGACAGATTGGCCTCTCGTTCTTGGCAATCCGTCGAGCATCTCTCAGAAGACGACATCCGGCAATACATGCTGAACCTGCGCGATAATGGAGCGGCTCAAGGTACGTTCAAGACCAACTGGTTTGGTCTCCAGTTCCTCTACGAACATGTCCTGGGCCGGGAGTGGGCCCTCTTTACAAAAAAAAGATCCGACAACCCAGACAGAGCCGCCTTCCCAGGGTCTTCTCTCACGAGCAGGTGCAGCGTCTCCTGAATGCCGTTGAAAACCCGATCCATCGTGCGGTCTTTGCCCTCATGTATGCCTGTGGGTTGCGCATCAGCGAGGCCCAGTCACTCACCGTTAAAACAATAGACAGCAAAAGAGGCACCCTGCGTATCATTGAGTCCCCTGAAAAAAGTCTGCAACCTGTTGAATTTGCTGGACTTTGTTTTTCAGCCAAAAACGGCGTTTTCGTAAACAATTTCAACATGTTGCGCGAATTTTCGCCGGACTTTTTTCAGGGGACTCATCATTGGTAAAGGCAACAAGGAACGCCTTGTTCCGCTCCCGGCACCCATGCTGCACAGGCTGCGCGTGGTCTGGACAATCCACCATCACCCGACCCTACTATTTCCGAACCAGAAGGGTGAACAACCGGTAGCCACCGGTGTCCTGTACCGCACTTTTCATGACGCATTGGAAATCGCAGGACTTCCATCGGAATCCCCTCACGTTCTGCGCCACAGCTACGCCACACGCCTCATGGAAAACGGGATGGACACCAGAATCATCCAGCTCCTCCTTGGCCATTCTGATATCAGCTCCACCACAATCTACACTCACCTGACAGAGCCGACGAGAAAATCCCTTCACACCCTGCTCGACAACGTCATGGCCGACATGGGGCAAGGAGGCCTGTCATGATCGAGGTTGCTGACATCTTTCGCCAATTTGGCGATGCCTATATTGCCGCTTTCGGCGACTCCATGCTGCCATCCAACAAACGTGCCATGTGCGACATCGTCGATTGCCGCACGGAAGCCATGGGTGGCCATCTGTACGAATGCGATTCATGCCATGAGCAAATCTACTCGTACCACTCGTGCAAGAATCGAAGCTGCCCAAAGTGCCACACCGACCAAACCCGCCGTTGGCTGGATCTGCGGAAGGAAGAAATGCTACCCATTCCCTATTTCCATGTGATCATCACCATGCCTGAGATTTTACGTTCCTTGTGCCAATCCAATCAGATCGACGCCTATGGCACTTTCATGAAGGCCTGTGCCGACGCCATCCTGGAGTTGGCCAAAGATCCCAAACACGTCGGCGGGCTGGTCGGTGTCCTCATGGTTCTGCACACCTGTAACCAGCAGATGCTGCACCATCCGCATACCCACTGTTTAGTCACCGGTGGCGGTATTACGGACAATGGCTCTTGGAACCCGGCACGCCAAGGATTTCTCTTCCCCCTGAAAGCCCTCTCCAGGTTGGTCAGGGGCAAGTTCCTGTCCACATTAAAACGATTGCGACCAGATATCAATATCCCAGAAGCCGCGTGGCAGCAAAATTGGGTCTCTCACTGCACCGTATGGGGCAAGGGGGAACAGGCCGTCCTGGATTATCTGGCCCGCTACGTTTTTCGCATCGCCATCACCAACAGCCGCATCGTGGCCATGGACGACCAGACGGTCACCTTCCGCTACAAGGACCGAAAGAAACGTCGATGGCGCAATGGCACTTAGTTAAGAAAATTGTTTTTGATTTCAGTATGGTGTGACATCAGGCCACCGGGTGGTGTATGGTTAACGAAACCTTACCAGACACATCACCCCCGACAGGAGATCGACCATGCTTGAGACCACACAACGTGCCATCGTTCTTCAGCTTGAAGAGTTGAAGATGCGTTTTTTTCCAGGAACCAGGATTGCCCTTCGGGGATGTGCTGTCATCTGATTCAATCATGCGCTTTCTGGGAGAGCAGGTGATTAAGTTTCGTGACCGGATTTTTTCACCGGTGGTCACCTTGTCTGCTTTTATCGCTCAGGTACTCAGTGAAGACCATTCCTGCGCTTGGGCGGTTGCTCAGGTGAATGCGGAACGGGTTGCACAAGGCAAGAAGGCTTGCTCACCAGAAACAGGCGCGTACTGCCAAGCCAGGCAACGATTGCCGAAGAACTTGATTTTACAACTGTCGCGGGAGACAGGGGCAAAGCTGCATCGGGATACACTTTCAGATTGGCAATGGAGGGGACGCAAGATAGTCTTGGCAGACGGCACAACGGTATCGATGCCTGATACGCCTGCAAATCAAGCTGAATTTCCTCAACCTGCCAGTCAAGAACCAGGACTTGGGTTCCCGTTGGCCCGGTTGGTGATTTTGCTTTCCCTGGCCACTGGTGGTGTGCTGGATATGGCGGTGGGCCCTAACAAGGGAAAAAAGACAGGTGAACATGCCTTGCTCCGTGAGATTCTTGGAGCCTTGAGCCCCGACGATATATTGATTGCTGACCGTTATTATTGCTCGTATTTTTTGCTCGCGATCCTCCTTCAAATGAAGGTTGATGCAGTCTTCCAGATTCACGCAAGTCGCAGGGTAGATTTCCGTAGAGGGCGGAGACTTGGCAAACGAGACCACATTGTCGAATGGAGCAAACCAGTCCGGCCAGATTGGATGGACATGGAAACCTACGAAGCCATGCCATTCACACTCTCAATTCGTGAAACAAGGGTTGGCGGTTTGGTCCTGGTATCGACATTTCTTGATCCAAAAAAGGTGAGCCGTGAGGATCTTGGGGACCTGTACAAGCTGAGATGGACTGTGGAGATAAACCTAAAATTCATAAAAGAAATTATGAAGATGGGTGTTTTGCGAGGCCAAAGCCCAGAAATGGTTAAAAAGGAAATTGGCGTCCACCTGCTGGCATACAACCTGATCCGCACCATTATGGCACAAGCTGCTGTACGAGGGGGTATTGCTCCCAACACAATCAGCTTCAAGGGTGCGTTGCAACAGATGGACGCCTTCACAGGCAAAATTGCCCATGCTGCTGGTGACGGACGAGCCCGGCTCCTGGATGCCATGCTGCGGGCTATCGCTCATTGCCGAATCGGTAATCGACCAGGACGA
>PDZU01000109.1 GCA_002753095.1 Magnetococcales bacterium | reverse complement strand
TCTTCTCCTGAGGTGAGTACCTTCTGCGCTTCTTCTCCATGCTTTGTTCCTCCGTTTGATAGCCATTGTATGTAGCTTATTAAACGAAGGCAACTGTCCGATTTCATCTGAGGCAACACATGCACGCAAACACAACAGCGATCAAACCTACCAGGCATTTCTGTTTTCTGACTACATGCGCCACCATGATGTAATCCGCTGGTTTGAACTGGACGAAAACGGCATTCAGGTCGGCAAGAACATGACCAAATCCTTTATTGAGACCGGTATGGAGGAGTTTTTCTCGCCGTTGGCCGATGCCAATTGCGCCGACTGGTCACGGCGCGACTATTTTCGCCGCGCCATGCGTTATTTTGGGCGTGTTCAGGTAACCGGCCCCTACTTTTCCCTGACCGATGGCCATAACTGCGTCACGCTGTCCAAAGCCATCACCCTGGCAGACGGTTCCACCCGGGTTTTTTGCAGCGATTTGCGCTGGGATGAACTGACGCGTCCACAGCTGCTTACCAATTCCCTTTGACAAAATTGATGATTGGCAATAATTTTTGTGCAGTGCAATGAACTTTTGCCTCAGTGCAGCAGTCTCACGATGGACAGCAGGTTGAAAGGTATTATCCAGGAGGTCGCATGGAACAGCTAACATCCCGTGAATTGGGAAAATTATATAAATCTGGCGAGGTTATTTTCCAGCAGGGAGAACGGGCTGACAGCTTCTTCAGTGTGCAACGTGGCCAAGTGTTGATGACGCGGCAACTGCAGGATGGCAGAAAGGTCAACGTAGAGATTGGTCCTGGCGAGATCTTTGGCATTGCGTCCGTGTTTACGGCAGGTCGGGAGCGGTTTGGCACGGCGGTGGCCATCCGCGATTCGGTTGTCATTCGGATCGATGACAAGCGCTTCGTCTCTTGGCTGCATCAGGATCCTTCCATCGCCTTTCGCGTGATTCGCCACCTGTCGCAGCGCCTCTTCGAGGTGGGGCAGTCCTATCAGGGGTTGAACAGAGGCAAGGTGCGCACCCCTGCCAAGCCCGCCAGCCGTTTGCGCATGGCCTCGCAACTGGCTGGACGCTTGTTGAATGTGCATAATTTTAGCGTTGGCTACCATTTCCTGATCGTGGAAGATGATCCAGAATTTTACGAACTGTTATGCGGTTGGCTGAAGTCAGACCAACATGGTGCTGAGGCAGAGTGGATGTCTGGGTACAATATCACCCTGGCCAAGGATCTGGAGAGTGCCGAAAATCTGCTTGGTCAGGAAAAATATGACCTGATCCTGTTGGATCTGAATTTGCCAGACAGCGAAGGGTATTCGACCTTTATGCGGGTGGAAGATAATGCCATCGATACCCCGATTATCGTGCTGACCGCCATGGATGACGACCATCTGGCCACCCAGGCGGTGGAGGATGGTGCTGAGGATTATCTGGTGAAACAGCAGATGAGTGGTAAAACCTTGGTGCGTGCCGTTTCGCACGCCCTGTCACGCCATCGCCGTCGCAAAGAGTCCGCAGAAGAGAGCAAGGGCAAGGAGAAGCACCATTTTCTCTCGGCCATTTTCGGCTAGGCCGGTTTCAGCGCTGTTGCAGGGCGGCGATATTGCGAAACGCCTGCTCCATGCCGTCGCTTAAGCTGGAAAAATGCTCCAGAATAAACGGATCGGTCCAGAAGGTGCGCCATTTTTCCCACAAATCCTGCGCCATCGCCTTGTCGTGCAGTTCACTGCGCAACAGGGGGATGGTGTGGGGAATGTGCCATAAAATGGAGGTGACCTCCTGCATGGAGAAGAGGTTCAATTTGCACTCTGCCTGCAGGAAGTGTTGCATGTCCAGAGGTTTCTGCTGCTGAAAGCGGAAAGCCATCTTTTCCAGAGCGCTTTTTTTGCTCACCAAAAAGTGCAGCCGCAAAGAACCGGTACTTTTTGGATCTGGACGCCGTTTATGAAACACCTCCTGCACAATATCGCCGAAACGGCGATACCAGACCCGGCAGGGGTTGGCTTCTGTCGCCTGGGTACCGATGGCGTCCAGTTCGGCCTGCTGCATGAAAGAGAATATCTCCTCATTCCAGCCCCATTTGAGAAAAACGGTGTCGCCCTGTATCAAGACCACGTGTTCATGGGAAGCGGCGGCGATCCCCTGGTCCAGGCAGGCGATGTCTGCGGCGCCACTGCTCAAGGTGGTGGGAAAGACGATCCGGCGCAATTCGGGAAATTCACCCAGCATGATCTCCTCTTCGACCGAAAGCGCCTCCTGATGGTGCATCAGAATGATTTCCGGGGCTGTGGTTGTGAAACGCTGCAGGGCGTGCAGGGCCACGCGGGTGACCGATGGGGTGCCCCGGTAGGGCATGATGATCGAAAACGGCTGTTGCATGGCAAAATCCTCACGTCTGGCAGTTCGTCGTCGCTGCGGCGGGATGCGCCTCAGGCGGGGTGGTTCACACCTTGAAACGGCACGTTAACAAGTGCAGAGCTGTTTTGCAATCCTGGCCGATGTCCGCACATCAATCAATGCGGCACAGCCACCTCGGCCAACTCTTCGATCAACTGTTTGGAGCGTTGTGCCAGTCGATGTTGAAAGATGCGCACAATCTCCTCATGGCAGGAGAGCAAAAAATGAAAGGCGGTGGCTGGCACCTCCAACAATTCGGCATCCCCTTTGCCGACTGTCACGGTTGCGTTGCGCGGCAGACCGGAAAAAAGGGTGATCTCCCCCACCCAATCCCCGCTGGTTACCTGGAATCGTCCGGCATCGACCCGCAGAGCGGCCAAGGCCGTGCGTCCGATCAATTCACCCCGCACATGAATAAAACCGATGCTGTGCTGCTCGCCCAGTGTGAGCACCTGTTCGCCCGGACCAAACAGGCGATGGGTCAACTGGTCAGCAAAGTGTTGCAAAGCTGTTTCTGGCAACAAAAGCTGTCCCTGGGCATCCATCAGATAGCGTGCCACGAAACCGGACTGCTGCAACAGCGCATAGGGATCAGGAGCAGAGTGCGCTTTGGGTGGGCGCAGCATTGACAACGCTGGCAGGCCACTCCCTTGGACATTGACCACCCCTCCCATCTGAATGCCTTGCCGCTGCAGATGATACCAGACCCGTTCCTGTACCAACCCCTCGATGCGACTGCGGTCATGAAAGGTACGACTCCAGAAGCGCACCCGATAGAACATGCACTGTTCGCGACAACTGGCCACCATGGCATCCGGCAGTTTATGGGTCCGATCCACCTCCGGGACGCTCAGCGCGGCGGCGCGCAACGCGGCGCAGACAATGGCCGGTGTTACCGAAAAATCGATTGGAAAATCCAACTGATGCCGCCGTAACGGCGAGTCCCAGGTCATGTTGTTGACCAGGTGATGGGCAATCATGCTGTTGGGGATGATATAGATATGACCACCGGTGCTGCGGATGCGGGTTTCGCGCCAGTTGCGGTGAATGATCTCCCCCTCTTTGTCGCCGATGGCGATCCATTGTGCGGGCTGCGCGGTTCCGGTCAGATTGATGGAGATACCGGCCAAAAAGTTGCTCAACACCTCGCGCAGGGCGATACCGAGGACCGTGGCCACCAGGGCGGTGGAGGTGAGCAGTTGGGAGGCGTTCAGATCCATGGCGAACTGCAGCACCACCATGACTGAGGCGGTCACCACCGCAATGCGCCCCAACAGCCATAACAGGCTGCGTCCTGGTTGTGTCTCTTTGCGGATTTGGGTGTAATAGAGCCGACCCACCCCCTCGCTCAGATTGAACAGCAGAAAAACGACCCAAAACAGGAACCAGATGTCCCGATAGTGGCCGTGTGGTTGCCAGTTGCCAAAGGCGGCTGGAAACAGGGTCAGCACGGTCAACCATAGGGCGCTGCCAAGCAGCATGCTGATTGGCACAGAGAGGGAAGCAAAAAATTCGCCCCACAGCGCGTGGCTTTGCCGCAAACGACGCAATGGAACGGCCACCGCTGTAATCACCAACAGGGCGGCCAGTAGTCCGGCCAACAGAATCATCCACCAGGAGGCGTCATTCATGGGGAATGCTGTAAACGGGCCAGCAACTGATTGGTCGCCAGGGCCAAACGCTTGAATTCACCCGGATAGAGCGCCTCCGGTAACGGTGCCACCGTTTTGCCCTGCGCCATGCACTCCAGTTGCTCGGCCAGCGGTTGCATGGCGGAAAGGGTATCGACCACCTGATTCAGGGCATCGCCGACCGCTTTAACCTCGCCTTGTTGCGGTGGATCGACGCGGGCGGGCAAGGTGCCCCGACCGATCAGCAACAGAATCAGCACCAGACGGTCGGAGAGCAGGCGCACCGTGCGCACCTGATCGACCATGGTACGCATCGCGTCGGCCAGACGACCCAACTCGTCACACCCTTCGACCGGCATGACCGCATCCCAATCGCCCGCGCTGACCGCCTGGGCAAAGTGTTGCAGGCTTTTGAGAGAGCGGGCAATGGACTGAATGATGATGCCACAGACCACCGCACAAATGGCGACAGTCAACAGCGACAACAGCAGCAGGAAAACCGCTGCCCTCTCCCCAAAGGTTTGGCTACTGGCCGCCATCTGGTTGGCAGAGTGCTGGCTGACCTGACGAATTTCATCGATCAAAGGCTCCACCGCATGGATGGCGCTGCGCATGGTCTCACTCTGCAGGCGGGTTTGCCGTTCGCGCGTCAACAGCGCCTCCCAATGCTGGGCATAGTTCTGTAACAGGGTTTCGTCCGCTTTACCCAGTATTTTGCCACCAGCACGGTTGAATAAGGTGCGCAACTGTTGCAGGGTGTTGTGTACCTCCAGAGCGGACGCGTTATCGCGACCCAACCAATAGCCTTTTTCGCTGTTCCAGAGTTGCACGATGTGTGGGACGGCTTCTGGCCAGCGCAGCCAGCGTTCCAGGGCACGCGATGCCTGCAACACAGTCGCCTGCAACCCCTCCTCGTCATGCAGACCCAACTGCTGGTAACCGTCCGCCATCCCCTGGAATGCCTGCAGATAACCATTCATGGCCAGGACGATCTGTTGTGCCTTGTCGAGCACGGCTTCATCCTGCCCGGCTTGACCCAAACGGATCATCTCTTCGGCCTGGCGGATGGCACTTTGCACCGCCTTGCGCACTGACTCTACCAGGGTCACTTCTTTGCGCAGCATGAAATCTTTTTCCAGACGCCGGGCCTGCAACATCTGGATGGCCACCTCATTGGCCAACTGTTGCACCCGCAGTTCCCGATCGCGCAGCGTTTGCTGCTGGCGCAGGGTGTGGTGCAAGATGAACGTATAGGCAGCCGTGACCGCGATAAAGAAGAAAAGGGTAAACGCGATGGTAAACGCCAATTTGCTGCTGATGCGAATCCGGGCAAGCATGCTTTTAATCCAGGCGGGCCAGCAGGCGCAACAGATCTTCCCAGGCGGCCCGTCGTCGGCTGGGGGTGCGCAGATAATAGGCAGGATGAAAGCTGGCCAGCACCGGAATACCGCGCCAGACAAAGGCGTTTTCGCGCGCCTGACTGACCGTACCCGTGTGACCTGTCAGACACAAAATGGCAAATTTGCCCAGGCAAAAGATCACCTTGGGCTGAATGATCTCCAACTGCTGGAACAGATACGGGTAGCAGGCAGCGATTTCGGCATCGTCTGGATTGCGGTTGCCGGGTGGACGACATTTGACCACGTTGGCAATGTAGACCTCTGAGCGTTGCCGTTGCATGGCCTTGAGCATCTGGTCCAACAGTTTACCGGCGGCCCCCACAAAGGGTTCTCCCTGCAGATCTTCTTCCGCCCCTGGACCTTCGCCAACGAAGACCACATCGCTCAACGGGGTACCCACACCGAAGACGGTTTGGGTACGGGTGGCGGAGAGGCGGCACTGTTGACAGCGGGCCACTATCGCTGCCAACGCTTGCATACGCTCCAGACGTTCTGCGGCAGCCAGGGGAGCTGGTAACGGTTTTTGACGCTCAGCAGCGGGGAGTTGGAACGGTTGCGGAGTAGCCGCTGCAATGGGGGTGGCGGCAGGGGGAGTTTGACTCGGCGGCAGGCTGGCGGGAGTGGGGTTAGGTTCTGCGACGCGCGCAATCGGCGCTCCGGGCTGCTCCTCCATTTTTGGGGGTGCGGCGCGGGCCATGCGTTGCGGAAACTCCAACCTGTCCCCTGCGCGAAACAGCAAGCCGCTTTCCAACCAGTAGGCCAGGGTTGCCCGCCACGCCTCCCCGTAACCGGTCTCTTGCCGAACGGATGCGCCGTTTTCCTGTCCCGTCACCAACCCGGCACGGCCTGGGTGCAGCGACTGGGCTGTCTCCATGGCCTGACTGGATTGGCAACGGGGGGTATTCATGGCTGGTTATTGCATGGTGGTGGTATCGGCCATGCCCAGGGCCTGCTTGTAGAGCAGCAACAGGGCCTCTTCTTCGGCCACCTCGCGGCGGTCTTTTTTGCGCAGGGAGATGATTTGACGCATGATTTTTGGGTCAAAACCATTGCCCTTGGCTTCCAGGTAAATGTCGCGAATATCCTGACCCAGTTCGGCCTTTTCCTCTTCCAGCCGTTCGATGCGATCGACAAACTGAATCAGCACATCACCGGCGATTCCGGCGATTTCGGTGGTTTCTGCCTGATGAGGGGGGGTGGCGAGATTGGCCATGCGATCAAGACTCCTTGAGTTCAAAGTAGGTTCATGCCCGGCGAAAAGAGCGGGGCGAACTCAACGAAGCAAATTTTGCGCCAGCGATGTCAGTCCGTGGATCAGTAATATAATGATTGGAATTGTTTCAATTTTTTCCATAGCGTTGTGCGTGACATGCCCAACTGACGGGCGGCTGCGGAGCGATTTCCGTTGGCAGTGGCGAGAGCTTGACGAATTTGCTTTTCGTCTGCCTCCGCGATTGCCCTGGTCTCCGGTGGGGTGCCCATTGCGTTTTGGAAAAAATTGCGGTTTAATGGAGCGGTTTTGCGAACTGTAACCGGATGAACCGATTGAGCGGAATGTCAGAAGCGTGAGCACCCCTCCTCCAACCGACCCTGCCTCGGAACACGATGCCCTGCTGCATGCAGCCAATCAGGGAGGCATGCACGCTTTTACCGAGGAGGATTACTATCAGACGTTGATCACGCTTGCCGACTGGGGAGACGCCAAGGCACAGCATAACCTGGGTGCGCTCTTTCTGGAGGGGATAGAGATTCAGCAGGATTTTCAAGAAGCTCTCAAGTGGCACACGCTGGCTGCCCAGCAGGGGATGGCCCTGGCCCAACACGACTTGGCCACCATGTATTTGGAGGGTCTGGGGGTAGAAGAGGATCCGGTACAGGCGGCACACTGGTTTCGTTTGGCGGCAGAACAGGGGGACGCCAAGGCACAAAACAATTTGGCCATCCTGTATGCCACTGGCCAGGGGGTGGCGTTGGATTTGATCCAGGCCTATCTGTGGTTCAGCAAAGCCATCCAGGAGGGGATGTTTGAGGCGCTCGACAACCGCGAGATGGCCGAACAGGATATGACCCCGGAACAGTTGCGGGAAGCGCGCCGGTTGCTGGGGTGAGTACCTTTGCACTGTCCCGACCCCGCTATCATTGGGCCGGGTGCGGAAAGATCAGATTGAATTTGTATTTAAGCAGATCATGCGCTATACGATATTATGTTCCCCGATGGCGCCCCGTAAAAGCCCTTCTCGCCAAAGAGTGGTTATAACTTCCATTTGGTGATTTGGAGTTTTGCTAGAGCCATCGGTTACCATTCGCCACAGCTCCTTTTCGTTTTCGGGTTTTAGTAGTTGTGGGTACTTCTTGAGGAGTTTAATAGCATCTATTGTATAATTTTTATTTTCTACCGACCGCGTATAGTCGCCTTTTGGAACATTTTTCAGTAATCCCATTTCGCATAGCGATAAAAATGCATCGCGGGGGCATCCTTTCTTTTGAGACGATTCACTGTGAGGAAATTCGTCGCGTACAGCTGAGTTCCATGCCTCCCTTGGTGATTCCTCTGTCCCTGGCTGCGAAAGTCGCTCAGCAGCGCGCACAGCGGCCAATCCATATTTACCCATCGTAGCCTCCCGTTGGTGTGTACAAATTTCAAATCGGGGACACCTCACTGATTACCTCTCAGAGAACGATGTCCCTCGATCTAAAAATACGATCTCAATCGAACACGGTGCCCTCTGCGGGGGCAAAAAATCAACAGCAACTTAAACAAGCCCTAAATTTGCCCATTCCTCTTCATTTGCACCACGATACGCATAATTGCCTTCTCAACAGAATCATTCAGCTGGGTATCTGATTGCACGGAGGTGTCATTACTGATGCTTGCTTGCCGGGTCTGGATCCCCTGATTGAGACGAGTTCTCGCCTCCTGCACGTCAATCCCTGGACCTTGTGGACCAATCTGCATCACCGCAATCAATATTGGCAACTCAAAAAGATCTGGGACGATCCACCACGTTGGAATCCCACGAGATTGTGGAGTGCCAGGGTGCTTGGTACCGTCTTCGCTTTTCCCTCCATTCCAGCGCATACCTACGGCAGGTTTTTCGTCCCAATCCAAAAAAGCGACAGAGTACTTGCCTTCTCCCATGTCTAATATCGGAAATACTTTTGATACTTTATCTTTAGGTGATGTTACTTCAGCAGGGTTTTGATAATCCACGACGGTCTCCTGTATCGATGAAGGAAAGCAACTGAGTCCACCATACATGCGTGTATTGGGTGTGTCAAGGTAACCACCTTGTCTGTAAATAATCTGTTTTCACGATAATAATACTTT
>PDZU01000108.1 GCA_002753095.1 Magnetococcales bacterium | reverse complement strand
TCACCATGGGCACATCGCCGAAGGCCAGATAAATGCCTGCCAAAAAACTAAGAATGACGAAAGCGGGGAGGAAAAACAAGACACCCGCCATGACCGCCCCCGTGATGCCATGCAACAACCAAGCGATATAGATGGCCAATTGAATCGCTTCTGGACCCGGCAACAGCATGCAATAGTTGAGCGCATGCAAAAAACGGTGTTCGGAGATCCAGCGTCGTTTTTCCACCAACTCCTGGTGCATCATGGCAATTTGACCCGCCGGGCCGCCAAAACTGATAAAGCCCAGTTTCAGCCAATACGGAAAGGCTTGCGCCAAGGTGGGATGCGCAGGACGCCCTGAAGGGTGAGCAGGTGTAGTCATACCGGTGCACCTTTGTTTGTAAGAGAGAGGGACATGCCCAAAAAGCGTTGCGCAATAATATTGCAATTGCTACATTACAGTCAACGCTAAATAGTGCAATTGATCGATAATGGAGTAACACCTTGCAAAATCGACTATGGACAGTACTGATTCACAACATTCCCCCCAAACCGGCCTATCTGAGAAACAAAGTGGCCAACCGACTGGCGGCAATGGGTGCCATGCCGCTAAAAAACTCTGTATATGTGCTCCCGGATTCCGAAACAGCGCGGGAGAGTTTCTTGTGGCTGGCGCAAGAGGTGGAGACAGGGGGAGGCAGAGCCTATGTGGCAACGGCAGAATTTTTCGGCTCCTCGACCGATGAACAGATCAAAAAAGCCTTCCTGGAGGCCCGCAACGAGGAGTATCTGCCCCTGTTGAAGGAAGCGCAGCAGTTGGAACAAGAGGAGCCAGAGCAGGAAGAGCATCTGCAGTGCTTGCGCAAAGGTTTGGATGCAATACGCAAACGGATGGACGAAATCCGCCGCATCGATTTTTTTCGTGCCCCGCAGGGTGAGAGATTGCGGGAAAAAGTATCGGCACTGGAACACAAACTGGCCGAACGGAAAGGACAAACGCAGTGTGAAAAAATTGCCGCTCCGTTGTCTGTGTCGGCGTATGCCAACCGGACATGGGTCACCCGTCAGGGAATTTTTGTGGACCGCATCGCCAGCGCCTGGTTGATCCGTCGTTTCATCGATCCGGGCGCAACGTTTCGCTTTGTCGAGGAGTGGCGGCACTTTCAAGCGGAGGCGTCCGAGATCAGCTTTGATATTCCGCAAGGGGTCTTTACCCATGAAGGGGAGGAGTGTACCTTTGAGGTCTTGGTGCGACGCTTTGGGCTGGCCGTGCCGGCCTTGCACACATTGGCCAGAATCATCCACGACATCGATATGAAGGTGGCAGAACCAACCTTCCCGGAAACGCGGGGAGTAGAAGCCATGCTTGCGGCCATTGCCATGAGCGATCAGGATGAAGAACGGTTGTTGCAAGGATCACACATCCTGGAGTCACTCTTCCATTGGTTTGCCAGTCAGCGTGCCACATGATCGACGCATGGACGGGCAGGAAGGCAGGAGGATGACACAGGGCAATCGCATGTGAATTTTTTCCGCATCATTGATGGGGTGCATGAATTTTTGCATCACCCCGGTTGGTTTATCCAGACTGGACGAAACGATAATCAGTGCCCGATTTTGTTTGCCTTTGGCTCATTATTTGTGGTCAAATGGCCCGCGACTGGGTGTTCCATACGCTGATTGATCGAAAGCCGGGGTGTGGGTGGGGGTAATGCCCTGTGGTTTTCTGTCGGTTTTTTGCTCTGCATATGGGGCTCGTGTGTTTTTCGATCAGGAGGGAAAATGGCTGTATATGCCTTTTGGAACAATAAGGGAGGTGTTGGGAAAAGTTATTTAACTTTCCAAGTGGCATGTGAATATGCCAGGACGCATCCCGACAGAAAGGTTCTTGTCATTGATCTTTGTCCGCAAGCAAATGCGTCTGGAATGATTCTAGGTGGTATATCCGCAGGGGAGGTGGCGATTAATCATCTGGCCCATCGAACCGGACAGAGACAACCGATGACGATATCTGGATATCTGGACGATAGAATTGTTAGCCCGTATAAAAATCCATACTCTGGAGCAAACTACGTCACACAAGTTAAAAAATTCAACGCGGCAGCACCGGAAAATATCTATATTGCTTGCGGCGATAGTAGCCTAGAACTGCAGTCTGAGCAAGTACGGAATGCTTGTCTTCCTGGTCCTCCAGAGGCATGGCGTATCGTGCATACATGGGTTCGGGATCTTATTGAGGATATGAAAACGTTTTGGAATGAGCAGGATTTGACGGTTTTTATTGACTGCAATCCGAGCTTTACCATCTACACAGAGATTGCGCTGTGTGCTGCTGAAAGGCTGATCATTCCGTTCTCATCGGACGGTTCTTCCAAGAGAGCTGTGAAATCTGTCCTCTCTCTTGTTTATGGGGTTCAGAATGGTGCTGGTCAAGCGGTTTCTGCGTTTTATACAAGCACGAACAGGTTTCGGATGAAATTGCCGCAGATATACGCTTACGTCGGTAACAGGTTAACGCAAATGAATAATAGTTCTGCGTCGGCTTTTAAGCAGGTTGTTGTAGGGATTTTTAATGAAGTTTATGATGTTTGGCGAAACAATCCAGATATATTTAAGATCCACCCGAACGGTGCCTCAGCACCAACGGGTCGTCCCGCTTTTCGTAGCATGTTTGAATCGCAAATTAATGATGCGAATACAGCGTCCGTCGTGTCCGGTGCATTGGGTATCCCGATTTGCAGCTTAACAGCAGGGCGAAAGGATCTTTCTGGCAAAGAGGTTATTGTGAATCAGTCTCAGTTAGAGAAGCAACAACCGAATATCAGGGAGTTTGTTGCCTCAATAGAGTGATGCCTGTTTCGACGGAGGAGTCTTGAGTGTCATCTTGCTCGTATAGCGGACGGCCCTGGCTGTCAGCTCTTGACGGGTTTCTATAAACAGGAAAGCCAGGAGATCCTGGAAAATTAACCTGTTAAATAATCTTGGTTGCGCCGCTGAGAATCATGGAGTTTATCCGTTACACCCCAGCCCATTATGAACTGCTGCTGCAACGCAAGGAAGATCCCCATTTCCCGGCGGCGTTTTTGCACCAACCTTTCGTGGATTGGTATTATACCCAGTCCAACCACTGTCACTTGGCTCTTTTTCTCGAACGGGGCACACTGGCCGGGTGCATCGGCGTGGATCTGATGAACTTCCAGGCGGGTGAACAGACCGTGTCGGTGGCAGCTTCCAATAATCATGTGGCCTTTCTGCCGGGGATCGGTGGCTTGCAGATGTTGTATTGGATGCGGGCTGCCCCGTATACTCTGGTCTTTGGTGGCAGTGCGGAGACCCACGCCATCCTGCGCCCGCACGGTTGGCACTATTTTCCGTCCATCCCGGTACTGCTCGCCAACCGGCGTTGGTCACAGCATGGTCACCCTTGGCAGTGGCGCAATCTGCTCAAAGGGGCGCTGGCCCACCTGTCGCCGGTCGTGCGCTTGGCCCATGAGCGCCACGCCATCCGCCGCCAATGCGGCAGCGCCTCGCTCCAGGTGTGCGAAGTAAACCAAATCGAGCCGGAGATGTTGCCCACCACCTCGCCCTTCCCGTTTCGTTTTGCCCCCTCCGTGGCGTATCTGCGCTGGCGTTATGATCCGCGCCTGCCGTTTGTCCGTTACCGACTTTTTTTTATCCAGGATGGTGCAGAGGCGGTCGGTTATGTGATCCTCAAAGAGAGCCCAGAGCACATTCTGCTCAGTCAGTGCGATGGCAAGGATGTGCAGCGCCTCTGTGGCGGCATTCTGCTCGCCATGGCTGACCTGACCGAACGGGATCGCCTGCCGCGTGAACTGCACCTCAGTTGCAGCCATCCCCAAATGCAGAGAATCTTGCTCTCGTTTGGCTTCCAGAACAGTTTCCGTCCCCGTCCTTTCGTGCTGGGGGCGCGACGGGGCGGGGTGCCCGTGACACGGGATACCCGGCGCTGGCTGGTCAATTTTGATTGGAGTGATAACGGTTTGCGTCCCCCATTCCTCGCACAGGGGCGTGCATAAAATGGGTGTGTCCAACAATAAACCTGCATTTTTGATCACCATCGATACCGAAGGGGATGATCTGTGGTCCGCCCCCCGCCAGATTACCACCCGGAACGCCCAGTTCCTGCCCCGTTTTCAAGCATTGTGTGAGCGATACCACCTCCTGCCCACTTGGTTGACCAACCATGAGATGGTGCAGGATCCCGTCTATCGCGCGTTTGCCCAGGATGTTTTACAGCGCGCTCAAGGTGAGGTGGGTATGCATCTGCATGCCTGGAACTCCCCCCCCTTAACCTGTTCCGTGAGCGCTGATGACCTGCGCCACCATCCCTATTTGATCGAGTATCCACCCGAGGTCATGGCGGAAAAGGTGCGCGTGTTGACGGCCAACCTGGAGGAGGCGTTTGGCCGAAAAATGGTCAGCCATCGGGCTGGGCGCTGGGCCTTCAATGAACAGTATGCGCACATTCTGGTCGAGCAGGGCTATCAGGTGGACTGTTCGGTCACCCCGTTCGTCTCCTGGCATAAGGCGTTGGGCAAGCCAGACGGGGCAGGGGGCAGCGACTACCGCCACTTTCCAGCCCATCACTATTTCATGGATCTGCAGGCCATCCAGCGGCCTGGGCAGAGCTCCCTGCTGCAGGTGCCGGTCTCCGTTCGGCGCGGCCCCTCTTTTGCCATTGCGGCCACGCTGCAACAGTGGGAAAAACGGGCTGCCCTGGGCGTGCGGATCATCCGCCGCCTGTGGCCGGAAGTGCGCTGGCTGCGCCCCAATGGCCGCAACCTGTCCAGCATGCAGCGCATCGTAGAGGAGATTTTGGCCCAAAAAGAGCCCTACGCCGAGTTGATGCTGCACTCGTCGGAGTTGATGCCGGGGGGTAGTCCCACCCTGCGCACCGCCCAGCAAATCGAAGGGTTGTATCGGGATCTGGAGCAGCTTTTTGCCTTTGTGTCCGACCATTTTGTCGGACAAACGTTGGCCGGATTTTATCAACAGGTGCAACCACGCGCCACAGAAAAGCGCCGCTGATGAAGCAGCGCGCACTGTGGCACCGCCTGTGGCACTCCCCCTATCTGTGGCGCAGCTCCTTCTACAGCGGCGCCCAAATGGCCGTGCAAATTCTCTTGGGCATGGGGCAAATTTGGGCCTTAGCCAACTATCTGCCCCGTGCCAGCTATGGCATATGGGGCTACTGTGCGGGCATCACCGGATTGGTCAGCATCTTTACCCTGCCGGGCATGGGCCAGATGATCACCTATGGTGCCGCCCGGCAGATGGATGGCGTGCTGTGGGCTGGGGTGCGCATTCGTCTGCAGTTTGGCGTTGTGGCCTCGCTGCTGCTGTTGGCCATTGCCGCCTGGCATTGGCAGACAGAGCAAAGGGAAACAGCCGGCATGCTCCTACTGGCCGCCTTTTTCCTGCCAGCCCAGTTGGCGCTGGACAGCATGGATGCCTACCTGAATGGAACAGGCAACTTCAAGGCGCTCTTCTGGCGGCGCCTGCTGGCCCAGGGGACGCTGGCCGTGGCTGTGGCCCTGGCCGCTTGGTATAGTCGTTCGTTGCTGCTGTGCGCTCTGTTGCTCTATGGTGGCGGTTTTTTGCTCAGCCTGCTGCTCTTTCTGAGCCTGCTGCCGCAACGGCGCAACCGGGATCTGCCGGAGAACTTTCTCTCCTTGAGTCGGCAGTTTTCGCTGCAATCCATCGGCAATACCATCGGCTATAACATGGAACGGCCTCTGCTGGCCCGTTTCATCTCCTTCGAGGAGATGGCCGCCTATAATCTGGCCCTGGCCGCCCAACTGGCGGTGGGCATGGGGCGCTTGGTGGATCGGATTCTGATCAGCCGTCTGGCCGATCCCAGTCGTGGGGTGACCATTACCCAGGTGCGCTGGGGCATGCAGGTGCTCTTTGTGCTGGGGGGGTTGGGCTACTTGGTGTTGCTGTTCTTGTTGCAACAACTGCTGCCGCTCTTGTTGCCCCATTATGTAGATGCTTTGCCGATCATGGCCATTTTGCTCCTGCAGATGCCCTTTACCTGGTCCACCAGCCTGGGGCTGAGCTGGCTGCTGGCCAGACCGGAACATCATCCCTATTACCATCGGGTCACCTGGCTTATCATGGTGGCCCGCATTCTGTTGTTGAGCGCAGGCGCTGTTTTGGCCGGCAGCCAGGGGCTGGCCTGGGCCTGGGTTGTGCTGGAGTGCGGCCAATTTTTCATGGTGTTTCATCTCGTGCGCTCGGACCAAACCCTCTCCCAGCCCAGCAGCCCACCATGAGAGACAAGGAGGTTTTGCCACCATGATCTTCGCCAAGCCCACCTTCACCATCACACCCTGGCCCAGAGGTCACAACGGCGCCCAGGTCATGCTGCACCGTTTCATCGCCTCGGCGCGCCAGCAAGGCTACCGGGTTTGGCACCCCCTCTTGACCGCCAACCACCATCCCTGCCTTTTTTTGGGGCATCGCAACCAAAGCGCCTTTCTGCGCTCCCCGCGTCGTCTGGTCTACCGCATCGCCGGTATGTATATCGAAGAGCATTTTCGCCGCTTTGGCGCCGCGTTTGGCGACCGCGCCTTTCGGCCCGAATATGTCGTCGCCAACCAGATCACCCGCGCGGCCCTGATCCACTCCCACTTTGTCATCTATCAAAGCGCCTGGAGCAAACAGGTGTTGGACAGCCAACTGCATTGCCGCCCGGAAGGATCCTGGGCCATCATTCCCAATGCCGTACCGCTGCACCATTTCAAGCCCGCATCAGGCTGGCCGCAGCAGCAGGGGGAACCATTGGTGTTGGGGAGCGCCGGTTTTTTGCGCAGTCGGCCGCGCCTGGAGGTGTTTTTTGATGTGGCCAGACGCCTGTCACCGCGACCCCGCCTGCTGCTGGTGGGACAACTGGACCACTATTGCCGCCATACCCTGGATAACGCTCTGGCCGATCCCTACTGGCGCGGGGCCATCCATTATGTGCCTGCCGTCGCGCCGCAACAGTTGCCAAGCTACTACCAGCAGATGGATTGCCTGTTGCATCCGGTCATCGGTGACGCCTGTCCCAACGTGGTGGTGGAGGCGCTGGCCTGTGGCGTTCCGGTCGTCTGTCCCAGCGAGGGGGGAACCGCAGAACTGATTGGTCCCGGCGGTGTGAGCGTTGACGATCCCGAACGACTCTACAGCGCCACCTTGCGGGCCGATATGGCCTCGGCAGTGCAAATGGTGTTCGCACAACTGCCGCGCTACAAACAGTTGGCCCGTCAGCAGGCCGAAAAAAATAATGACATCGACCTGTTGACGCGCCGTTATCTGCAGGCGCTGGGCTTTTCCGCTTGAAAAAAACCTTGGAACAGCCATGTTGACAGCCGCCAGAACGCCAACCTCTCCTCTCCAGCAACCCAGTCTGGGCGTGCGTTATGCCGGGTTTTACTTTTTTCTGGTCTTTGCCGTCTGGCCGCTGACCATTCCCATTTTTCCTGTGGGCTCCCTCCAATCCCGCTTTCCCTTGCTGGTTGGTGTGATCATGATTGCCGTGGCCATCAAAGAAGGGAGAAAAGTGGCGCAAATACGTATTCCGGCCCAATATTTTTTTCTTTTTTGCCTGTTTTATGTCTTGAGCAGCATTGAAGGGCCAGAAGCACCCGGACTGATCGAAGGGGTGATCAGCCTGTTGCGCAGCGTGGGGTTGGGGGTGGCCCTGGTGCTCAGTATTCGTACAGTTCTGGATTTGCAATTTTTTCTGCGCGTCTATGTCTGGTACGGGATCAGTTCCACCGTCTATGGCCTGCTGTTCATGGTGCCCGGTTTGACGGGGATCGGTGGCACGTTGTTGGCCATGGGTTTGCCACCGGGCAAGGATCCGGGTGCCATGCGCATGACCGGACTATTGACCGATCCAACCTATTTTGGTCTATCAGTGGTTCCGGCCTTGATGATCGTCTTGCATCAGGTCATCTCCAGTGGCGGCGCCCACAGCAAACGGTGGCACTATTGGTTGGCCGTCTTCTATACCGCCCTGCTCTCTGCGGGTATCCTGCTCTCCTTCTCTCGCACCACCTGGGCAGGGGTCGCCGCCGGTATCCTGCTGTTGACCGGGATGCAGAGAAAAATTTTGCGTACACTGTTTTCTTTCGTTTTCATTGTCCTTTTCCTGCATATGGCCGCTCCAGATGAACTGCTGGAAATTGCCCTCAGTGACAACGCCGACCGTACCACCATCGAGTTGAACGAGCGCAATGACTCCCGCTCCGGTATCTGGAGTGCCTATTTTGATTTGGCCATGGCCAACCCCTTGGGCTACGGTTTGGGCAGCATCGAATATTTGCGTCAACTGCCAACCACCTTCACCGGCATGTGGGCCAGAGAAAATCCCCGACCCCACAACATGTACCTGTTCATCTGGGTGGAGTCGGGGTTGCAGACCCTGCTGCCCCTGCTGGCGTTGATGGGGATCAGCTTCCTGCGCTGTTGGAAAATCCGCCATTTGGTCGATCCGTCTACCGGCCAGCCGTATGGCAGTCTGGGTATGGCCCTGTTGACCTCCATGACCATCGGCCTGTTCGGTCTGGGCGGCATGTTGCAGTTGATGGCCATCAATATCGCTTTGGGATTGTCCATCTGGTATCTGGGCGTGGAACAAAAATTGCTGCGCCGCTATTGACGGTTGCCCAGGGGGTGTCCAGCCATTTTTTCAAGGAGTCTTGCGGGTGCAACAGAACGATTCATCGCTGGCCCATGTGCGTTTGGGCATTATCGGGTTGGGCTATGTGGGGCTGCTGGGCTGG
>PDZU01000107.1 GCA_002753095.1 Magnetococcales bacterium | reverse complement strand
AGGATTGACCAAACGCAACTGTTGCAAGCCCATATTGCCCATGGCACGGGCCACGGCTCCGATATTTCCGGCATGGGCAGGACGGTCGAGAATGACGACAAGCTGTTGCGGCAGGCTGACCATGCCAGCGATCCTTGTTGATTATGAACGAATTGCAGCCATTGTCTGCCGGCCAAGAAACGGGCAAAATAGCGGCGCAGCAGAAAAAGGGGGACACTCTACGTGTTTTCGGGGTGTCTGGTCAACCCCTTTACCTGCTGTTATGGCCTGCCAGGGGGGAGTTATGGGAATGTCCCTGCAGGGGTTTTTGAGGGAGAGTATCGATTGAATCTACGCAACACATCTGCACCCTCTGGCCGTGATGGTCAGCGTCAGGGGGGCGTGCAACGTCGTTTTGCCGCCCGTTCGCAACAACCGGCAGCGGTGCGCGTGCGCCGATCCGGCAGCGAGGAGAGTGCCAACAACCCGGCCTTGCGTCGTCGTGTGACACGTATTCTGGTGTTGCTCCTGCTCGTGGGGCTGTTGATTTTCGCTTTGCGCATGCTTGCGGTCTCTTTGCCGGCCATTCCGGCCATTCCCACGTCGTCGCAATGGTCTGGTGTCAAATGGCCAAGCTGGACCTGGCCTGATTTTTCCGTCAGCCAGTGGTTTGCCGGCAGCTCTTTCTTTGCTCCCCCCGCAGCGCAGGAGGGGGGCGAGGTGGTCGTAACCGAAAAAAACAGTTGCTCTGTGACCTCTGGCAACCGCTCTGGGGCGCCTTTTGCCATGTTGCGCATCCCGGCGGGTCGTTATGAATTGCCCGCCGCCAATTCACCGCTGCATCCGTTTCTCAACCCGCAGCGTCTGGGCGAAGTGTCCCTGTCCGCGCCGATCCTGATCCAGGAACAACCGGTATCCAGCACCCTGTTCAAACAGTATGTGGAGGCAGTGGAGGGGATGCCCGATGGGGAGGAAAAAGAGGAAAAACGCTCCCATATCGGTATGTTTTGGAATAAAAAGGAGAGCGTTTCCCCGGCAGTGCGGGGCATCTCCCTGGAGGCTGCTCTGGATTTTAACCGTTGGTTGTCGCAAAAAACCGGTTGTGATTTTCAGATTCCCTCCCGCGAGGAGTGGGCGGCAACGGTGATTCACCTTTTTCATAGTGGGGTTTCCCTGCCCAAACCCAGCGATGGTTTTGATGCCACCCCGCTGAAATCCCTGCTGCAGGGTGGCAGCGAATGGACCCGTTCTCCCTGTCCCATGGGCTTCTATCTGGTGGGGGAAGAGGATTGGGGGGCCACCATTCGTGATGGTCATCCCTCCTGCATGCCCAATCTTTTTTCGGTAGCCGGTTTCCGTACCGTGCTCCACCCGGCCCAAAGCGACGAGCCTGTGGCTGCTGCAGAGGGAAAGGGTAATCGATGAGTGGAAGAGCAACCATTGAATAAAGTTGCAGAAGATCATACCCTGGTCCGGTTGAGCGGGGGATTTCCTGCCAAACGGTTTACGAACTTGCCCTAGGGGGATGGAATAGCGTGAAAATCAAACGGATCGACACTTTTCATGTCGTGGCAATCGCCCTGTTCGGTTGTGTGTTGGCTTTGTGGCATAGTGGGCCGCTGCTGGCCGATGAGGACTCTTCCGGCAGTTGTGCCCGTATGGATTTCAGCCGTTTCCACGAAAACGGCAAGCTGAAATGGGTTGGGGTTGCCCGTGCCATCCGGCATGATACTCCCCTTTTTGCCGAGATGAGCGGCAATCAAAAGGAGGGCACTCTGGATTTCAACCAGCAGATGGAGATCAGCGAAGAGAGCAAGGATCGGGTCAAGGTGCGCTCGCACCGCTTCAAGAAAAAGGAGCCTGCCGTTGGTTGGGTGCGCAAGAGTGATCTGCTCTGCCGCAACACCCCCATCAAGAGCGATTCCGGCTTGGAGATGAAATTTTTCATCAAAACCGACACGGTGGCCCGCAACAACGACAATCGGGAGCCGACGGTACATGTTTTTCAAGAACCGGAATTGAAGGAGTGTACCGGGGGCAAGGAGAACTGTCGGGAGGGCGCATCCCGTTTTCACATGTATTTTGTTTTTGATCAGACCGAGCAGGCGGTGTTGCTGGGGGACCGTTTTCGTCTGGAAGAGGATGATGTGTTGTTGGGGTGGGTGGCGCGCAAGGATGGTTTTATCTGGAACAACGCCTTCAGTCTGCGCCCTCGTGAGGATTTGAAGGCCCCGGATGGCAAAGGGCGTGGCACGGTCTGCACCTATGAGCGTTTGAACGATGCCATCAGTCAGGATCAAAAAAGCTGTCAACCGGTGGAGGGCGGTCCTTCCTGGTTTCAGTCGCCGTTGCGGATTCCGGTGTTGGATCTCTTGAACAGCAAGGGGGAAAATGTCTCCCCCAACGAACTGGCGGCTGGCAACACGGCCGGTGGTCGCCGCTTTTACAAGGTTGCTCTGGCTCGGCCCGGTTTGGTGGCGCGGCGCATCGATTCGGATACGGTGGCCATTGCTCCCTCCCTGGCCAAGGAGATCATGCCGCAGGTGCAGGCGCTCAGTACCAAAAAGCAGGTGGATATTTTCTTCCTGCTGGACGCCACGGCCAGCATGGATCCGGTCATTGATGCCGTGCGAGGTTCCGACAAACAGGCCGGGGTGATCCAGGAGATTATCCACTCCTTGAAAAATACCCAGGGTTTCCGCGAAACCCAGTTCCGCTTTGGTTTTCGCGTCTATCGGGATACCTATGCCGACAGTCGCCTGCCCAACGGCTTGGGGGATGGCATCGGGGAGGGGTTCCCCTTCCCGGAAGAGTGTGCCATGAACCCGGAGCAGCAAAAGCGCTCTCTGGAAAAGTTCCAGGAGGCGATTGCCAAGGTGCAGGTGACCAGCGACGATGCCGACGACTATGAAGAGAACAGTTTGGGTGGGCTGGAGCAGGCGCTCAAGAAGGATATGACCGCCTGTCCTGACCATCTGAAGCTGCTGTTCATGATCGGGGACAGTGGTTATCGCGAGGTGCATCCGGTGCGGGGGGGCAAATATCGCCATCCGAGTCGGATCGACAGCGTGGCGCAGTTGTTGCGCGGTGGCGATGTGTCTGGGGGAAAGAGCAATAATATTATTCCCTTCTTTATTCGCACTCCCTCGTTGGCGCAGCAGGCGAAAAATCCCAATTTGTACAAGAACGCCTATGAGCTGTTTGGTTCCCAGGCCAACCAGTTGTTGACCAGTACGCTGCCGGTCACCAGCAAGACCACGGAACATTTTTTCCAGATGGGTGAGAACAATTTGGTCTCCCGCGTGTTGCAGACGGTGGAAAAACTGGCCAGTTCCGAGTTGATCAACGAAATCATTCTCGATGTGCGTGGAGGCGCGGCCTTGACGGCGGTCATCGAGCGCTTGCGGCGGGAGCGGGTGGATATCCCCGGTGTCTATTGGCACATTCTCAAGCAGGGGGCTTGTGGCGAGTTGGGGGAGCAGTGTGAGCGGCGGGTTTACGATACCACGCAGATTGCCTACATGGAGGCCGATGACAAGATTGTCGAGGAGTTGTGGATCAACAGCGGTGAATTATCCTCTTGGATCCGTATTTTGCGTGGTTTTGAGGGCTATTTTGACCTGCCGGAGACCCAGTTGCGGCGGGCCTTGATCAGTGCCTTGGTGTTGGGGTTGCAGCAGGAGATTCGGCGGCCTCCCATTGACGTGGCGGGCGAGACGCCGGCGGAGTATGCGCAGCGGCGTGGTGGTTTGCCGGTGCGGCGCCATTCACCGCTGTTGAGCTACAATGTCAACGCTCTGTCGGCGGAGCAGGTGGAGCGCAATCTGGATGGTCGCTTGGTGGTGTTGGACAAGGAGAAAAAGGCCATGCTGGACAACAAGGGTCAGCCGATTTTGGCGGCTCCGGTTTGTGAATTGCGCCGACTTTCCCTGTGGGCGATCAAGTCCAAGGAGATTTTGGAGGTGATTGAGCGGGATTTTTTCAAGCCGGTCTATCAGGCGACTACCCATCAAGCGCGCAGTTGTCCAGATGCCACGTCCAATGGACGGGCATTGTTGAAGGTGGAGGGGGCGATTCAGCGGGAACCGTTGGGGCCGGATAAATCCTACCATTATGCCCATACCCTGGGTGGACGGCGCGGTTATTGGATTCCGCAGGAATATCTGCCATGAGTTGGGGGGTGCAGGTTCGTAATGCTTCGGTCTCTTGGGGCAATGCGTTCAATCTGGTGGTGGGGGGGCTGAAGCTGGACAGCAACCAGATTTCTGGGCGGTTGCCGGTGTTGGGGCGCAGCGGCAGCGGAAAAAGCACCTTGTTGTATCTGCTGACCTTTTTGAAGCGTCCCAGCGAGGGTTCGGTGCGTTGGAGTTTTCCCGACGGTCATCGGGCGGTGTGGGGCCCCAATGGCCTGGATGGGCAGGAGTCCACCTTGGATTTGACGCAGATCCGGCGGCAATGTTTTGGTTTTGCCTATCAGAACAGCACGTTGACCCCCTATCTGCGGGTGCGGGAAAATTTGCGCTATCCGTTGGAGTTGTTGGGGGGGTTCAGCAAGACTGAGATGGACCGCCGGGTCCATGCGGCCATGGATCGGGTGTTGTTGCGCGATGATCTGGGGGCGCGGGTGGAGGATACCTCTCCCGAAGAGTTTTTGGACCGTTATCCCAACGAACTGTCCGGTGGGCAGTTTCAGCGCGTGGCCCTGGCCCAGGCGATGATTCACGATCCGCATGTGTTGTTTGCCGATGAGCCGACGGGCAATCTGGATGCTGACACGCGCCAGGAGGTGATGGGGTTGGTGGATCGTTGGCTGGCCAAGGGGGATCGCATGGTGATCTGGGTGACCCATCACCGTTCCGATGCCATTGATCCCCGTGTCAGCCATTGGCTGATGGTGGCCAACAACCGTTGCCTGCTGCGCCTGAAGGGTGGCAAAAAGAGCAACTCCCCAGGCGAGAGTGATTCCGCCTCTCTGATGGCTGGCTAGTCTATTCAACGGGCAGAGCGACGATGGAAAACAGAAAAACGCGCCGTTTTATTCCGGTATGGGCCTCCATGGGAGGGCGCGCCTATTGGCGCTCTTTTGTTTGTGGTCGATTTGGTTGTGTGGGTGGGGGGCGGGATTTTTTTTGGTTGACTCTGTTGTTGGCGTTGGTGATCAGCATGGCGCTGCTGTTGGTGGGGACGCGGGCCGGTTTGGTGGAGCGTTTTACTGACGCCATTCTGGGCACGTTGCGCCCGCATGGGGTGCCGATTTGGGTGACGGCCCATTGGGAGAATCATGAGGGGATTCAGAGTGGTTTGCTGGATCGTCTCAAGGCGTTTGAAAAGCGGGTTCCGGGGGAGGATTTTGCGCTTTCGGTCCATCCGTACCGTCGTTTGGCAGAGAGTTCGCCGCATGTGCGCCTGCCGGTGGAGGGCATTTGGACCTCTGGCGTGCCCTGGGTAGGCTGGGCGGTGTATGGGACGGATCCGTTATGGACTTTGGGGTTGAATCCCGGCGGGGAGGGGAGTACTCCTCCGGCAGGGGGTGGCACGACGGTTGGGGAGAATCAGGATGCGCTCAACAAGGGGGAGGAGCGCGACATGGTGCTGTCTGGCACGGCTTTGTCGGCGGAGGAGAAGAGTCAGGGTTGGCAGGGGTTGCCGTTGACGGTGGTGCTCAGTGAGTCGTTGTTCAACAAGCAGTTTGATTATAACGCCTATCGCGAGGCGATTCAGCCGATGTTGCAGAAGAAAAAACTGCGTCGCCTGCCGGCCAAGCCGCCGCAGGGGGAGTTGAAAAATGCCTTGAGTACCCTTTGGCTCAAGGTGACGGTGGGCAATCGCGAGGAGGTGTTACCCTTTAACGTGCGTTGGGTGCATCATATTCCCAGCATGGAGAAGGTGGCTTTTTTATTTCCCTTGAGCACTTATCACGCCTTGATGGCTGCCTATCATTTCCCGGAGTTGCGTTATGATCCGTTGAGCATGGGCAAGGGCAATCAGGACCATTTTCGTTGGCTGCTGTCGGCGGGTTTTCCCAAGGATACGTTAACCTCCTATGAGCGGTGTATTCATACGGCGGTGGCGGCCACGGGTTTGACGGATCTGCCCCGGGTGCGGGAGGATGTCTGTTCCAAGCCATCGGCGGCGGATATTCGGCCTTTGAAGGATGAGAGCAAGCCGTTGGGGCAGGGTAGTCGCCCGGATGGGGTGGAGAGTTGGGATACGTTGAACCATGACAGCAATAATCGATTGTGGTTGCCTTGCCAGCGTTTGCCGCGCAGCAACGCCCTGCGTGGCACTTTATGCCCGGAGGAGATCAAGCCCAATACGGCGATTACGCCGATGTTTGTGCCGTGGGATGTGACCAGTGATGGCAATTCGCTGGCGGCGGTGCATGTGTATGTCCCGGATCCGACCCGTTTGAGTCGGGGCATTCAGGGTTTGCTGGGGCTGCGCACGGCGGACGATGTGCGGGCTTTGAGTATTCAGACCATGTATCAGGACGCCTTGAATCGGTTCAATCTATTGAGTGATCTGTTGACCACCATGGTTCCGGCTTATGCGTTGAGTTTTGGTCTGTTTTTGTCGGCTTTGTTGTTGGCGCAGGTAGGGGCTTTGATTGGCCATCGGCGACACCATTATGGTATCCTGCTCAGTCGTGGTTTTACCTGGGCGGGCATTTACGCCAAGCTGATCTGGCAGATGATTTTGGCCACTGCGGTGGGGGGGACGGTAGCGGTTTTTGCCTTTATTCCTTTGTTGCGTCTGCTGTTGGAGGATGGTTTCAAGGGGATTATCAGTCACTATCAGGATCTGTTGCCCCCCGGTTATGACTTTGAAATTTTGCCATTGCCCTGGCATCCGATCATGGTGACCGTGGGGGAGGTGTTGGGGGCGGTGTTGGTGGTGAGTCTGATTTTGTTGTTCCGCTTGCCGTTGCGTTGGAGCACGGCGCCTTCAGACCTGTTGCACGGTGATGGACGGATGGTGGGGCGGGAGAGGCGGTAGCGGTTACAGGGGGTGGGGTCATGACGTCGTTGTCGTCGTCGTTGTCGTCAGGGGAGTTTCAGGAGCGTTTGTTGGCCAGCATGGCCGGGCGTCAGTATGAGGCGGTTATTGCTTTGGCGACGGCATTTTTGGCTGACCATCCGGGTGATTTGTTGGCGTTGTATCATTTGGGCATGGCGCGTCTGTTGTCTGGTGGTAATCTTTCCGCGTTGTTGCCGTTGCGCGAGGTGTTGTTGACCCATCATGTGGCTTTTTTGGGCGGCGAAAACCGGATGGCGTTGCGGGCTTTTACCGATTTTGCCATTCAGTTTGCCCACTTGGTGGCGCATCTGTTGGTCAAGCCCGATGTGGAGTGGGTAAAAAGCTATGACCTGGCCCTCAAGATTGCCGAGGTAGGGGCGCGTCAATTGGGCGAGGGCGAACTGTGGCGGCAGGTGGAGGCGTTGCAGAAGACGCTGATCAAGGGGCAGAGTGGCGCGATTCTGTTTGATTCGCCTAAAATACTGCAGGTGGAGCCCACCAACCATTGCAATCTGGATTGCAGCATGTGTTCCCGACAGGAGATGACGCGCCAAAACGGCCTGTTATCCTTGGAGTTGTGGCAGCATATTTTGCAGAGTTGGCGGAATGCCCATCGCCTGTATGAGGGACAACTGATTTGGCACCAGAATTCTTTTCGTTTTTCCGTACCCTATCGGGGGGTGGTCAAGTTTTTCTTTTTGGGGGAGCCGTTGTTGCATAAGCAACTGGATCAGATGATTCAGATGGCGGTGGACAAGGGGGTACAGATTGGGGTGCAGACCAATGGCACTTTGTTGAACAATCCTGCTGTGCGGCGTCGTTTGTTGGCTTCGCAGTTGGACCATTTGGCCATCTCTATCGATGGTTTTGACCGTGCCAGTTATGAGACTATCCGTCGGGGCAGTCAGTGGCAGGGGGTGGTGGAGGGGATTCAGGCGTTGGCTCTGGAGCGGGCCGAGGCTGGCTTGCAGGATCGTTTGACAATCACTGTTTCGACCATTCTTTCCGATGAGATCAGAGAGAACGGGCCGCAGGTCAGGCAATTTTTTGCGCCGTTGTATGGTTGTGTGGATGAGTTTCATGTCATTGAGCTGATTCGGCGCAGTAGTACCCGTTTTGTGGCACGGGATGGGCAGTTGATTGCTTGTCATGGGGATTCTTCTTCTGACAAGCATTGTCATGAGCCGCTCTATAAAATGAATGTTTTATGGGATGGTGTGGCGACCCCTTGTTGTTATGATGTGGATGCTCAGCTTGCCTTGGGTCATGTGCTTGAGGGTGGGGTGGATGCCGTGTGGCAAGGGGAGCGGATGCGGAAGTTGCAAGAGCAAGCGGTCCGGCATACGCCGACCCATGCCCTTTGTGTGCGGTGTTTGGCCTGACGAAACAAAACAATTGCGGGTCCAGGGAGCTGGGCGGGTCCAGGGAGCTGGCTCCCTTATAAAACAAAACAATTGCGGGTCCAGGGAGCTGGCTCCCTGGCGGGTCCAGGGCGGAGCCCTGGGAATTTTTCTTTTGATTTTAATCTTTTATCTTTTAATCTTTTGCCTTTGGCGCGCTTTTCACAGTAAGCCGATGCGCCTTTTGCATCGGCGCAGCGCGCCTAATTGACGCAAGGTGTTTGGGTTGGCGCGTTTTTATGCGCCAATCCAAACACCCTCCCAATGGGTTTTAATACCTCGACGTTAAAAGTCGGGCTCCGCCCTCCCAAAGAGTGCCCCTGCGGGGCACAGATTTGGGCGCGCTGCGCAGATTTACTGCGTAAATCTGCTTCGGTAAAAGCGCGCCATTACAAGCAGGGCTT
>PDZU01000026.1 GCA_002753095.1 Magnetococcales bacterium | reverse complement strand
GATTTGCTGCGCAAATCTGCTTCGGTAAAAGCGCGCCATTTCAGCAGGGCTCCGCCCTGCACCCGCCAGGGGCGATGATCGCCCCTGGACCCCGCAGAAATTTTTAAAGATTTCAAACCTTTGGAGTAGGTTAACTCTTGTGGGGCTCTGCCCTGCACCCGCCAGGGGAGATAATCTCCCCTGGACCCCGCAATCGATAAAAACCTGTAATCAATTCTGTCTTTTTATGGCCGGGCAATCTGGGCCTGCTTGCGGATGCTCTTGCTGATGTTGGCCGCCGCTTCCTCATCGGCTGGACGATCCAACCAGTTGCCTTGTACCAACTCCTGCTTCAACACCACCACCTGTACCGTGCCATAAGGCTCCTTGCCGGTAATGTGAATGTTGACCCGATACCGGAAGGATGCGTGCGACGGATCCACCTTCCATTCGGTGGAGATGACCCCACCCTCCCGACTGGCCGTCTGGATCGGTAATCCAATCACCACATTCATGGCCCCGGCAAACAGCTTGTCCGCCCGCACGGCCTCGGCACTCTTTTTACCGCCACCCCCCCCATCACCCCCTAAACTGAAAAAACTCTCCTGGCCCGCCTCATAGGCGGAGTTGGGGTCGTTACGCTCCCTGGCATCTTCCAGCTCCTTTTTGTGGCCGAACTTGGAAAGTTTCTGTTCATCCAAGGTGTTCCGGCTTTTCAACAAGTCTCCAGAACAGCCGCTCAACAGTGCGACCGCCAAACCGAGTACCATCCATCCGTGTTTTGCCATTGTGCCCACCCTTTGCTGTCGTTGCTGTTCAAGCCGGTCTATCCTGCCGTGCCTATAGCCGGTTACGGGGAATCTTCTGTTGCCACTTTTTCCTGATAAGTACACCCTTCCCGAACACAGATAAGCTGCGTGCCAATGCGCTTGCCCACCTTGCGGGTTACGAACGGCATGCCGCATTGGGGGCACGGTTGCGCGACCGGCTCATTCCACAGGGCATTCTTGCACTTGGGATAAGCGGAACAGGAGTAAAATATTTTACCGAAACGCGATTTTTTCTCCAGGAAAGTGCCTTTGTTGCAGGCCGGGCAGGTGATGCCGGTCGATTTTGGTTTTTCCAGGGGTTGATTGTTGCGGCATTGCGGGTAACCGGAGCAAGCCAAGAATTTACCGTAACGTCCCTCCTTGAGCAGCATGGGCTTGCCGCACTTTTCGCACACCTCTTCGGTGGTTACCGGTTCCGGGCGGGGCGCCTCCTCCTCCCCCTCTTTCTTGAGATTGCGGGTATAACGGCACTCTGGATAGTTGGAACAGGCCAAAAAACGGCCAAAACGCCCCAATTTGTTCAGCAAAGGCTGCTGACACTCAGGACACAACTCATCGGTGGCTTCGCTGGTCACATCGGCGCGACGGGTCGATTTCTCCTTGTCGGTCACCTGTTGCTGGAACGGCTGCCAAAAATGTTCCATCAAGGGAACCCAGCTCTTTTCGCCACGCGAAACCGCATCCAGATCATCTTCCAGATGGGCAGTAAAATGATAGTCCACATAGGTCTGAAAATGGTCCACCAGAAAACGGTTGACCACCACACCGACATCCTCTGGATAGAATTTTTTTTGTTCCAGCCGTACATAGCCCCGATCCTGCAAGGTGGACATGATCGGCGCATAGGTGGAAGGCCGACCAATACCATAGCTCTCCAGCGCCTTGACCAGCGTCGCCTCGGTAAAACGGGGCGGAGGCTCGGTAAAATGCTGCAAGGGGTCGATATGCCGCGAACGGAGCTGTTCTCCCTCCTGCAACGGCGGCAGCATCGTCTCGGCAGCATCCTCATCACGATCCTGCAGAGAGACATCGTCCTGCCCCTCGCTGTACACATCCAGAAAGCCGGCAAAGGCTACCGAAGAGCCGTTGGCACGCAACTGAAAAGGGGCCTGCCGAGTGGGTGTGGTCACCGCCAACGTGGCGGTCACCTGATCGATGCGTGCCGAGGCCATCTGACAGGCCATGCTGCGCTTCCAGACCAATTCGTAGAGCACGAACAGATCGCGGGGCAGAACGCTCTTGAGAGAGTCCGGCGTGCGGGCCGGATTGGTGGGACGGATGGCCTCGTGGGCCTCCTGGGCGTTCTTGGCCGAGGATTTGTAGGTGCGTGGTTTGTCGGGCAGGCAGGCAGCGCCATAACGCTGCTCAATCATCTGCCGCAACGCCGCGATGGCCTCTTCGGCCAAGTTGACCGAGTCGGTACGCATGTAGCTGATCAACCCTTCGACCTCGCCGGGGCCGCCGTCCATGGCAGGCAACTCCACCCCCTCATAGAGGCGCTGCGCCACCATCATGGTCTTCTTGGCGGAAAAGCCCAACTTGCGCGAGGCCTCCTGCTGCAGGGTCGAGGTGATGAAGGGGGGAGACGGATGACGTTGCGACTGCTTCTTTTCCAGTTGTACCAAGTGGAGCGGTTGCTCCCGGATGGCCTCACACCATGCGTTGGCCCGTTCGGCATCGGGAATGTCAAACTTGCTCAATTTTTTGCCCTCGGCAACCACCAGTCGGGCCCGAAAAGGACGGCTGGCCGTGCTTCCCTTGACAGGCGTTTTCTCTACATCGACCAGGATGCTCCAATACTCCTGGCTCTTGAAGGCGGCAATCTCGGCGTCCCGTTCGCAGACCAGACGCAGGGCTACCGACTGCACCCGCCCCGCCGACAGACCAGGGCGCACCTTTTTCCACAACAACGGGCTTAAGTTGAAACCAACCAGATAATCCAACGCCCGGCGCGCCTGCTGGGCGTTGACCATGTCCATGTCTATCTCTCTGGCATGGCTGATGGCCTCCTGAATGGCCCGTTTGGTGATTTCGTGAAACACCACCCGTTTGGCGGGAATGCCGGCCAACTCTTTCTTGTCGCGCAGCACCTCCAGCACATGCCAGGAGATGGCCTCTCCCTCCCGGTCAGGGTCGGTGGCCAGCAGCAATACCTCCGCCTGTTTGGCCGCCGAGGTCAGATTGGAAACATGTTTGCTGGACTGTTTGGAAATTTCATAATTCATCCGGAACCCCTGTTCCGGATCCACGGATCCATCTTTGCTGGGCAGATCGCGGATATGGCCATACGTGGCGATCACCTGATAATCGGGGCCGAGAAATTTCTCAATGGTTTTGGCTTTGGCCGGGGATTCAACAATAACAAGAGCAGGCATAGCGGCTAATCGGGATCGCTTTGATAGGGGTGAACGGAGACCGCATGGGAAACTCCGGCTTGCCACAGGGCAAAAATATTTCCCGGAAGGCGTTGTACGACACCGACCAGTTCCAGTTGCAGTAAAATGCGCGAAAGCTCGGCCACTGTCAAATGGGAACGCCGCGCCAACTCATCTCCCTGCAACGGTCCGCGCTGCAGTAGGGCATGGATCGTGGCCGCTTGACCCTCGGCTGCGACAGGATTGAGCTCTTTGGGCTCCTGAATCTGCAGGTGAACGCTTCTGACCGGTTTGGGATCCCAGGAGAAGGCGTTAAGAATATCATGGGTGTTTTCCAGAAGGATAGCCCCCTGGCGCAACAGTTGGTTGCTGCCCTGGTAGCGTGGATCGCCAGCCTGGGCCGGGACGGCAAAAACCTCGCGTCCCTGTTCCAGGGCCATGCGGGCGGTGACCAGAGATCCAGAGCGGTTGGCGGCCTCGATCACCGCCACGCCGCGACACAGGCCGCTGATGATCCGGTTGCGCGGTGGGAATAGATAGGAAGCGGGTGCAGTACCTAAAGGCGCTTCGGTGACCAGACAACCTTGGCCGATGATGCGGCGTCGTAGCGTGTGGTTGCGGCTGGGATAGACCACATCAAGACCGGTGGCCATGACGGCAACCGTGGTCCCACCGCCTTCGATGGCCCCCCAGTGGGCTGCCGTATCGATCCCTTCCGCCAGACCGCTGACCGCCATGATCTCTTGTTGGGCCAACTCCCTGGCCAGACGGTGGGCAAAGGCCGAACCAGGTGGACTGGATTGTCGGGAACCGACAATGGCCAGACTGTTGGGCCGTAACAATTGTGTGGCATCGCCCAGCACAAACAGGGCAGGGGGTGGATCGGCAATTTCGCGCAGTTGAGGGGGATAGCCGTCATCGCCGAGCACCAGCATCTGCCCGCCCATGGCCTGTAACCGGTTGAGTTCCGTCTGCAGGGGTTCCTGGGCGGTGGACAGGCGCTGCTGTTGGATCTTCCGCAAAAAGGGGGCCTGCAGGCCGGGGACCGCCTGCCACTCCTGCTCTGTCGCCCCCAGCAGGCTGTGTACCGTGCCAAAATGGTTGAGCAGGCGGTTGATGCGCACGGGGCCCAGACCGGGGGTGCGGATCAATTTTAGCCATTCCAAGAGAGTATGCCGGTCCATGCGTGCGAAACTCCTTACCGACTGCTGACAGAATCGCCCCGGCTGACCGGGTAGGCGGTGGGGCCCAATAGGGCCAGAGAGGCCCATTCACCGACCCAAACCAGAATCGCCTCGCCGCTGGGTTCCGTGCGCGGTGGCAGGGGCGCGTGGCTGTAGGGGTCGTTGCCGGGGGGGAGTTGGTGCTGGAGGCGCAATTGCAGACCCGGTGCGACCCGATCCTGGCGGCCCAGACTGACGATGGCCACCTGATCCTGTCCTGCCTCCTCCCACTCCTCCTGCAGGGCCAGGATGACGCCGTGCAGGGCACGATCGCTCTGGGTGTGCGGCGTGGGTTCCGGCAATGGTGGGGCCATCTGCAGCAGGCGATCCCCCGGTTGAATTTCCTGCAACAAGGAGGTCAGGTCACCCTGTTTGTCGTGGGGCGTGCTTGCACGCAGTTGCAGTTGTCCCAGGCGCTGGGCCACCGTGCCACGCGGTTGGCCGGTGCGGGGATCGTGCAATACCAGACCGGGCCGATAGACGGTGAAGAGGGTGCCGGGGGGTGTCGCTTGGGTAAGTACGAGAGATACAGAGGCGCCAACCTGGAGAGGGCGTTGGCTGTTCACGCTCTGTATATACCCGTGATCGTTGCTGTCCGGTGCCAGAATAAAGTCACCATACTGCAGAAGATGGCGCATGCGCTGCGCCAAATCCGCGTTGTACGCTGTTTGTGGCATCTGTGGTGGGCCAAGGTGTACAACCGGTTGCTGGAGCAGGCGTTGCAGGCGGGGCGGTTGCTGTGTGGCGACCGGTGGGGGTGTCGTTGGCAGGCGCACGCCCGCTTCATCGGCCCAGGCGGTTGTCGCAATGGTCCAGAGCAGAAGCAGGGCAAACAGGAGCAGTGGCATCAGGGTTGATCCTTGTCTTTGGCCTTGCCAATGCGTGGTTCGCTGCCGATGGCCAAGCGATGGATGTTGCTGCGATGGCGCCAGAAGATGACTGGCACGATGCACAGTGCGGTGGCCATGGCGCTGCGGGAGTCCTGAAAAAAAAGAAAGGCTGGCAAGAGCAGGAAGGCCAACAGAGCGGCCAGCGAAGAGATGCGGGTTACCAGGGCGGTAAATAGCCAAGTCAGAACAGCGTACAAGCCGGCGCTTGGGGTCCAGGCCAAAAAGATGCCCAAGGCGGTCGCTACTCCTTTGCCTCCCTTGAAACGCAGATAAATGGGGAACAGGTGGCCAAGAAAGGCCGCCAGGGCAACGGCACCGGTCAGAGGATCATGGCTGCCGAGTGTCTGTTTGGCCAACCATACCGGCAAAAACCCTTTGGCCATATCCAGCAGCAGGGCCAGGGCACCGGCCAATTTTCCGGTCGTTCGCAGCACATTGGTAGCGCCGATGTTGCCGCTGCCCCGTTGGCGGATGTCTCCAGAGCCCATCAGTTTGGCAATCAGCAGGCCAAAAGGGATGGCGCCCAACAGGTAGGCGGGCAAGAGCCAGAGCAGACTCTCAAGCAGGGCGGAGGGGGAAGTTGGGGTCAATGAGGAAAAATCCATCCTGAAATCATCCACTAGGTGTAGTGAGTGCTTGCACGCAAGCGGTTTTGTCCTTATCGTGCATCAATCTACATGTTTACGGGACGGATCGGAAACCTATTTTTGTGAGCTGAGAGGCGCATTATGTCAAAATCCCTGAATAAAGTGCAATTAATTGGTCATTTGGGTGCCGACCCGGAGGTGCGATTCACCCAGGATGGTCGTGCCATCGCCGGTTTGCGGGTCGCGACCACCGAAAGCTGGACCGACAAACAGGGGCAGAAACAGGAGCGCACCGAGTGGCATTCGGTTTCCGTATTTGGCAAGTTGGCAGAAATTGCGCAGCAATATTTGCGCAAGGGTAGCAAGGTTTTTCTCGAAGGCCAACTGCAAACGGACAAATACACCGACAAGCAGGGGATCGAACGGTACTCCACCAAGGTGGTACTGACGCCGTTTAACGGCCAGATGATCCTGCTGGACCGTCCGCCGGGGGCTGGGGCCGGGGGGGGCTACAACGAGGTTCCGGCCTATGCTGGTCCGCCGCAGAGTGGTCATGCTGCTCCTGGCGGGTATGGTGGCGGAGCTGGTTATGGGGCGCCTGCGATGGCTGCAGCGCCGCAGCAGGGTGGGCCGCGCCATGGAGCTGCCGGACCGGCGGTGGAGCACTCTTTTGACCAGACGCCGGATTTTGATGACGATATTCCTTTCTAGGTCGAGGGGGTATCTCCCTGGGGCTGTGTGGCGGGCAGGCTGCGTTGCAGGAGCACCACGGCCTGAGCGGCAACCCCTTCGTTGCGTCCGGTAAAGCCGAGCCCTTCTGTGGTGGTGGCCTTGATGTTGACCTGTTGCGGGGGGATGGCGAGTATCCGGGCGATCTCCTGGCACATGGCCGGGCGATAGGGGGCCAGTTTGGGGCGTTGGCAGATGACTGTGGCGTCCAGGTTGACCACCTGCCACTGGTGTTGGGCGATGGTATCGCGCACGGTTGCCAGCAGTTCCCGGCTATCGATGCCCCGGTAGGTGGGATCGGTGTCTGGGAAATGTTGGCCCAGGTCGCCGAGTCCGGCGGCACCGAGCAGGGCGTCCATGATGGCGTGCAGCAGTACGTCGGCATCGGAGTGGCCGAGCAGGCCCTGTTCGCAGGGAATTTGTACGCCTCCCAGCAGCAGCAGGCGTCCTGGGCTCCAGCGGTGTACATCGAACCCTTGTCCGACTCTCATTTCCATGTGGGTGACTCCTCTTGTTGCAACCACCAGGCAGCCCAATGCTGATCCTGTGGATAGGTGACCTTGATATTCCAGGGTGAACCGGGTACCAGCAGGACTGGGCTTTGCAGACGTTCCACCAGGGAGGCGTCATCGGTACCGAGGAAGTTGTCGTGCAGGGCCTGTTGGTGGGCGTGGCGGATCAGGCCCAGGCGGAACAGTTGTGGGGTTTGTATCAGGCAAATTTTTTGGCGTTCCAGGGTGGCGGTGATATGGGATTGGTTGTCGATCTGTTTGATGGTATCGGCGGCCTGTAGTCCGGGGATGATGGCATCGTTTTGGTCGCGGGCTGCGAGCAGGCGATCCAGGAGGGGGAGATCGATCAGGGGGCGGGCGCCGTCGTGGATGGCGACCCAGTGTTCGTCCGGCAGATCGAGGGTTTGCAGTGCCCTGTAGACGGACTCTTGCCGTTGTGCGCCGCCAGTGACAGGGGGTGTTACTTTCGGCAGCAGGTGCAAGTGTGGCCCCATGATCTGTTGCCAGAGGGTTTCCCCCGTTGGGGCGATGACGGGCAGGATGTGATCAATTTTGGGGTGGGGGTGTATACGGTGCAAGGTATGCCACAGGAGTGGGTATTGGCCCAGAGGCAGGTATTGTTTTGGCAGCGCCCCCGCGAAGCGTGTGCCGCGACCGGCGGCCAGTACGATCATGGTACAAGAGGACATGGCAGCTCCTTGGCTTGTGGAACGGGGATTATTAGCATAAATGCAGGTGCAGGTAAAAGTGAAAGTGACATGGGGTCAAGGGGAGATTATCTCCCCTTGCGGGTGCAGGGCAGAGCCCTGCTGAAATGGCGCGCTTTTACCGAAGCAGATTTACGCAGTAAATCTGCGCAGCGCGCCCAATCTGTGCCCCGAAGGGGCACTCTTTGGGAGGGCGGAGCCCGACTTTTAACCTTGCGGTCACTGTTCAACGCCAGGTTGAGTGGACCTCGCGCACAATCCATTGGGAGGCTGTGCGGATTGGCGCAGAAAACCGCGCCAATCCGCACAGCTTGCGTCAATTAGGCGCGCTGCGCCGATGCAAAAGGCGCATCGGCTTGTCGTGAAAAGCGCGCCAAAAGCAAAAGATCAAAAGCAAAAGATTAAAATCAAAAGATAAATTCCCAGGACTCCGTCCTGGACCTGCCAGGGGGCTCGGCCCCCTGGACCCACAATTGTTTTGATATCACTCTGAAAAAGGGATGGAGTCGAGGGACAATGAGGGAACTGTTCATCTGGGGAGCCGTGGCAGCGTATGCATCCGCCTCCTTGTGGATCACCTATCTGCACCTGCGCGGGGAAAATCGACCATCCTTGTTGGGATGGTGGCTGGTATGGCTTGGCTGGCTGGTGCAACTCTTCCCGCTGGTGCGTTTGCTGGTGGACGAACACGGCGCAGTAGACGTACAGTTGAGTACCTCACTGGAAATGTCTACCCTGGCCATGGGAGGAATCTACCTGCTCTGGTGGCGCATCCGACCACAGATGGTGCGTACCGTCGGCGTGTTATTGTTACCACTCATGGTGGTCACCCTGGCCGGTTCCCGCTGGTTGCCCGTGGCCCATAGCGATTTGCGCCTGATGAGTAACCCACTGCTGGTCAGCCACCTGCTGCTGTCCCTAATGGCCTACGGTTTTTTCAGCATCGCAGCAATGTTGGCCCTGATGGACGCCTTTCAAGAGCATGCCCTGCGTACCAAACGCTTCGGTGAACTGTTTTCCCTTCTCCCCCCCCTGGATGCCCTGGAAGAGACGCTCTTTTTGATGGTAAGCATGGGGTTCCTCCTCCTGACAGCCAGTATGGTCACCGGAGGATGGTATTCCTACAACGATCGAGGCAGCGCCCTGGTCCTGAACCATAAACAGGTCTTTACCTGGGTCACCTGGTTGGTATACGGCGCCCTGTTGCTGGGCCGACACCTGCAAGGCTGGCGTGGACGACGCGCCGTGCGCTTGACCTTGTGGGGGTATCTGTTCCTGGCCCTGGCCTTCCTGGGGGTCAAGTTCGTTACCCAGATTGTATTGGGGCGGTAGGCAACTGTGCGGTTGCCTTTACGGCATTGATCAGGTTGATAGTGCGAGATAAATGATTGATTTCCTATTGGAGTTTCCTGAATGAAAGATGTGCAAAACTTACTCAGTGCTTTCACTGATGAATTTAATGAAGCAATTGCAACCAGGGATGGTGATTGGATTGTGAAAGGATTTATCGATATCAGAAAAAATATTTATACAGTGTCTGCTGATACAAAGGTGGTTTCAAAGATTATGGAGCTACTCCTTTTTCCGAAGTTTATCAGGTTTGCTGAGCAGAATGGATTTAAGGTTTTGTTATCAGAGCAGCAAAACCACTATCCCGACATCACTTTTATTGATGCATTTGATAGAAAATATGCAATTGATATTAAAAGTACTTACAGGACAAGTGATACTAGAGTAAATGGAATGACTTTGGGTGCATATACAGGATATTTCAGAGAAAGAGGCTCGAAGAAAAATATTAAATTTCCGTATGATTCATATGTTTCTCATTTTGTGTTTGGATTAATATATTCGCGATCTGATAGTCAGATTGATGAGAGGAAAATTTTCTCAATTGATCAGTTGTCCAGTATTGCTTCCGTAATTCGTGATTTCCAATTCTTTGTCCAAGAGAAATATAAAATAGCGACGGATAGACCTGGGAGTGGAAATACAAAAAATATAGGATCTGTTATAAATATCGAAGATCTAATCAATGGTCGTGGACCGTTTACATCACTTGGAAAGGAAGTTTTCGATGATTATTGGATGTACTATTTAACAAAAGATATGGCGACCATGGCGCAACTTTCCAAGCCGCCTTATACAAACCTTGCGCAATATGCTGCTTACAAGAATATATCGTTAAATAGATGAATAACCTTCAATATATCTGTGAGATGGGCATGCCCTACACCGGTATGCCATCCACACGCTATCAGGGTAGTAAACGGAAATTTCTTCCATTTATCCATAAAGCCCTTGCCAGATATGATTTTAAGTCATGTTTAGATCTGTTTGGTGGGACTGGATCTGTTACTCATTTGATGAAAAGGATGGGAAAAAATTGGATTTATAATGATATAATAAAAGCGAATACTGTTATAGCGCGCGCCTTGTTTACAAACGAAAAAGTCTCTCTCGGAAAGAACGAGTTGCTTTCTCTTTTTCATGCCAGAGATGGCTTTTTTTACGATAATGTTATATCAGAAATTTATCCTGAAATATATTATACTGACACAGAGAACAATGAGGTGGATATTGTTACTCAGAATATTCATAACCTTGAAGATGATGTCAAAAAGGCAGAGGCATTCTACTGTCTCTTTCAAGCAGCATTGATAAAGAGGCCATATAATTTATTCCACAGAGCAAATTTACACATGCGAACAAAGGAGGTTAAACGATCGTTTGGCAATAAAGTAACTTGGGATAAGCCGTTTATCCATCATATGGAAAAATTCTATGATGAGTTGGTAGAGTATCGATTGAACTCATTTGGTTCGCAAGGTGTGATATTGAATAAAGATGCGTTCCATATTGATTGCCATTGTGATTTGGTATATATCGATACACCTTACTCAAAATCAAGGAACAAAACAGAGACAAATTATTTTAATTTTTACCATTTTCTTGATGCGTTGCTTTTGTACAACAATATAAGGGTGTTGCACAATTCTAATTATTCTCACAAGCCGATATACAATCCAAACAGGAACTGGTTCGATTGTAAAGATGAGATGGATGCTTTAGGGCGGCTATTCCGTAAATTTTATCGTTCCATTGTCTGTCTGTCGTATAGAAGCGATGGATACCCGAGCGTTGAGATGATTAAAAATTCTCTTTCAGAAACACATAAGAATGTTATTGTACTTGAGACAAATGGAAAATATGCCCTTTCCAAGAAGTTTGAAGAAAACAGTGAGGTGCTGGTTTGTGGTGAACCAGAGTAACCTTGTAAAGGTTATGATGTCCTCAATGCGCCTCAGCCCAGGTGTGCCCTACCCCAATATCCACCTTCAGGGGTACACTCAGTTGCATCACCCCCTCCATGGCCTCGCGGACAACCTCCCGAATCTTCTCCAACTCTTCTTCCGGTACCTCCAACACCAATTCGTCATGCACCTGCAACACCATCCGACTCCGCCACCCCTCCTGACACAGGCGGGCATGCAAACGCAACATGGCCAACTTGATCAGATCGGCGGCAGAACCCTGTAGCGGAGCATTGATGGCAGTCCGCTCGGCAAATTCGCGCAAGGTGCGGTCACTGCTGTGAATCTCCCGCAGCCAACAACGCCGCCCGGCAATGGTCTCCACATACCCCTGCCGCCGTGCCAAAGCAACCGTCTGCTCCATATGCTCCCGCACTCCCTGATAGCGCTGAAAATAACGCTCCATGTAGGCCCGCGCCTGGGGATTGCTGATGCCCAACCGCTTGGCCAGTCCAAAGGGACTCATGCCATATATCAGACCAAAGTTGATGGTCTTGGCCATGCGGCGCGCATCCGTACTGACCGTTTCACCCGTCCCGCCAAATAACTCCGCCGCCGTGGCCGCATGAATATCCCGATCCTGGGCGAACGCCTCCTGCATGCCAACCACCGCACCCAGATGGGCCAGTAGACGCAACTCAATCTGGCTGTAGTCCGCCGACAACAATACACAACCAGGTGGGGCAAAAAAAGCCGTCCGAATCGCCCGACCCTCTTCAGTACGAATCGGAATGTTTTGCAGATTGGGCTCGGAAGAGGAGAGTCGCCCCGTCAGCGTGGCCGCCTGATTGTAATGGGTGTGCAGGCGACCCGTGCCAGGATGAATCAACTGCGGCAGCGCATCCGTATAGGTGGTCTGCAACTTGGTCAACGAACGATACTGGATCACCCGCTCCGGCAGCAGATGACCCTGCTCGGCCAGTGCAGTCAATACCTCTATATCGGTGGAATATCCCGTCTTGGTCCGCTTGCCGCCCGGCAGTTGCAACTTGCCAAATAAAATCTCCCCCAACTGCTGGGTGGAGTTGACATTGAAACTCTCCCCAGCCAAAGCATGAATCTCCCCCACCAACGCCTGCCGTTGCTGCGTAAAACGCTGCGACATCTCCGCCAAGATCTCCCGGTCAATACGAACCCCCGCCAACTCCATGTCGGCTAAAACCTGTACCAAAGGCAGTTCCACCGTTTGATACAGATTTTGCAGGGAAGGAATGGCCTGCAGCGCGTCGGCCAATTGTCGCGCCACCGTCCAGGTCACCTCCGCATCCTCGCAGGCATAGGGGGCCGCCTGCGCCAGAGGAACCTGGTCAAAGCGCAGCGCACTCTTGCCGCTGCCAGTTACCTCCTTGAAGGTGATCGTCGTGCGCTGCAGCAGATCCATGGCCATGGCATCCAGATTGTGACGGCGACCACCACCATGCAACAGGTGCGAAAGCAACATGGCATCCCACTGCAGGCCAGCCAGCCGAATGCCATACTTGGCCAGCACAACACACTCATACTTGATGTTCTGGCCGATCTTCTTTCTGCCTTCATCCTCCAACAAAGGTTTCAAGGCGGCCAGCACCGCCGCACGGTCCAGTTGACCGTGCGGGGCAGCCTGCAGCGTGTGGCCCACCGGCAAATAATAGGCTTGCCGATCAGCCCACGAGAAGGAAAGACCAACCAATTCCGCCTGCGCCGCACTCAAATGCGTGGTCTCAGTGTCCAGCGAAAAAAAAGGCTGAGCCGCCAACGCCTGCAAAAAATGCTCAAAAGAGGGCCAGTCACTGATGGTCTGATAATCGAGGGGGGCTGGCTCCGGCTCTGCCTGTGGAGTGCCGAGCAGGGGCAGTTCCGGTTGCGTGGCCAACTGTTGCCGGTCCAATTCGCGCACCAGTGTACTGAACTCCATCTCCAGAAACAGTTGCCGCAAACGGACCCAATCCGGTCGCTGCAGACGGGTCGCCGCCAGAGTAAAATCATCCAGCGGTGCATCCTGGATGATGGTGACCAACCGTAAAGAGAGCCGTGCCTGCTCGGCATGGTCGCCAAGCAGTTGCCGACGGCCCGCCTGGGCAACGCCAGCCAAATTGCTGAGCAACTCCTCCAGAGTGGCATGCCCCTGCATCAACTGGGCGGCGATCTTGTCCCCGATGCGCGGCACACCAGGAATGTTGTCGGAACTGTCCCCCGCCAAGGCCATGACATGCACCACCTTCTTGGGTTCGACACCCCAGCGCTCTATCACCTCCGGTTCCCTGATCCAGATCTCCTTGGCCGGATCCCAAAGCGTGACCGCTGCAGAGACCAACTGCATGAGATCCTTGTCACTGGAGACAATCACCACCTGCCAGCCCGCCTGCTCGGCAATACGGGTCATGGTGCCAAGCAGATCGTCGGCCTCATAGCCCGAACTGCGCTGGCTGGAGATGCCCCAGGCTTGGATAATCTTCTCGATGATCGGTATCTGAGTGCGCAAAGCATCCGGCATGCTCTTGCGATTGGCCTTGTAGTTGACATCCATCTCATGCCGTTTGGTCGGACCAGACCCATCAAAAACCATGACCATGTGGTCCGGTTGGTGGGTGTCAAGCAGACGACGGATCATCTTCACAAAGCCAAAAATGGCGTTGGTGGGAAAACCATCACGTCGTGTCATCTCGCGCACGGCGTAAAAAGCACGATAGATAAAACCAGAGGCGTCAATCAGGAAAAGACGTGGCGGCATGTCAGTCTGCCCTATGGTGGGGTTGGCAGGAGGCGAAGTGGCGTGGTGTCACCGTCCAGTTCTCGTACCAAATCGCTCAGACGGTTGACCGGCATGCGACACACCTGCTGCCGACACACATACGCAGTGGGTTTGCCGTTGAGCATGGGGCGCACGTTCAACAGCGGCCAGCCCGCAGGCGCCGCCTTTTGTTCCGGTTCCAATTGCACCAGAACCAGACCGGGCAGCAAACGCTGGCGCACCTCTTTGATGAAACTCTGGGTCTCTGGCTGGTTGCGCTCACCAACGATGACCACCTCTATGGCCGACTCCGGCAAATAGTCCCACAAACGCAACAACTCCGGGGCAGCGTGCGGATGCTGACCAAGCCATCCATGCAGCTGCGGGCGCCGCATGTTGAGCCATTTTTCCCAATGCCCCCCCTGCTGCAAAAGAGCAATACGTTGCAGGGTGACCAGAGCAACCGATAAACCGCTGGGATAAGGGCCGTCTTCCCAGAGCGTGCGTGCTGGCAAGGGTGCATGGGGGGTGTTGGGGGTCAACGTCAGCAGAGACGGTTCCTGAAGAGACTGAAATTGTTTGACCATCTCTTGCAGTAACGCCTCCGCCTGCTCCAACAAAGAAGGCGAAAAATCCGCCGCGTACAGATCCAACAGCGCCTGGGCAAGGAAGGCATAATCATCCAGAAAAACGGTCGTACTGTGGCGGTTGCCCCAACGACTATGGCGCACACTTTCCGCCGTGGGGAAGGCCCGCTGCAGATCGGTCAAACAGGTGCGGGCAGCAGCCAGATATGTGTCCTGCTGCAACAGAGTGCCAGCCTGGGCCAAAACAGAAATGGTCAAGGCATTCCAGGAGGTGATCACCTTCTCATCGCGAAAGAGTGCCGGACGTTGTGCCCGAACAGCCCGCAGACGCTGTCGGTTCTCCTGCCACTCCGGGGCATGCATGGTCTCCAAGCCAGCCAGAAGACGCAATACACTGCGGCCAGCAACGCCGCCCGCCACAGGATCAAAGCTCAGTTCCAGAAATGACTCTGCCTGGGGACCAAGGAGAGCCCGGATCTCGTCGGCAGTCCAGGTATAGTGCAAAGCAGCAGCGTGGCTGTCGTCACTGATCGAGGTGGCAAAACAGCCGCCAGAAAGTTGCATCCGTTGCAACAAATCATCCAAAATTTCCTGCGCTACCTGGGCATAGTCACGGCGCCCGGTCAGTTGAAAAGCCTCCAGATAACTGCGCGCCAACAAGGCGTTGTCCGGCAGCAAAATGTCAAAAATGGGTACCTGCCAGTGTGGATCCCAAGCCAGACGGAAAAATGCCCCAGCCAGTTGATCGCGTATCCCACCAGAGGCCATCTGCTCCAGGGTGAGCAGCGCAGGGAGGGCATCTCCCGGCTGCCTGTGCGTGGCCGCCTGTCGCAACAGCAGCGAAATCAAGAGCGGTTGCGGTGTCTGCTGCTCATGCCCCTTGATCCCTCCCCATTGGGGATCAAAACGTCCGCGCCAAAAATTGGCCGCCGTGCGACGGGGATCTGTCTGGTCGGTCGGATCAGTGGTTTGAGCAGGATGCAACTGCTCACTGATCCAGGTGGAAAGTTTTGTCAAACGCGCCAGCAGAGTCTTGCGATCCTGTTGCCACTCCACGTGCAGGGTGCCCAACAGGGTTTTCAGGGTGGGCTGCTCCGGTGCGGCCTGCAGGGGAAAATAGCTGCCACCATAAATGGGCTGCAAATCAGGGGTCAAAATCATCTGCAAAGGCCAAGCGGACTTGCCGGTCATGGCACCAAGAATCAGACGAAAATAACTGTCCAAGTCAGGATGTTCGTCCCGATCCAGACGAATGCTGATAAAATGGTCGTTGAGCAGATCTACCGTCGCCGGATCGCGAAAACTCTCCTGATCCATCAAACGGCACTGCTGACAGGCGGCAGCACCGATGGAAAGAAAAATCAACTTTTGTTCCTGTTTGGCGCGGGCAAGCGGTTCATCGCCCCAGGGATGCCAGTGGATGGGGCTGTGAATAAATTGGGCCAGATAATGGCTGCTGCTCTGGGTCAGAGCGTTGGCAGCAGGGGCCGGCGCAGCAACCAGCCCAATGGGCATGAGCAGCAGCAGAAAGAGCAGGGTAGCGCGTAACCCGCGCTCAACTGGCGGCATGGTAAAGGCGATGGGTCAGAAACAGGGAGAGGGTCAACAGCAACACCGCACCGGTCTGGTGCGCCGAGGCCAACGGCGTCGGCACCATCAACAACAACGTGGCAATGCCCAATGTGACCTGGATGACCACCATCAGCAGCAGCAGTTGCCGCGCCATGGCCACCGGCTTGCTGAGTGCATAACGGCGTGTCGTCCACCAATAGGCACTGACCGACAGAAAAACCACCGTGGCCAACAGACGGTGGTTCCACTGTACGGTGGCAATATTTTCAAAAAAATTTAAATAGGCCGGTTGCAGAAAAAAAATACCCTCCGGGATCCATTCATCATTCATCAGAGGAAAGGTATTAAAGGCCATGCCAGCATCCAGTCCAGCCACAAAACCACCAGAAAGAAGGGTCAGGAAAATCAACGCGGTCAAAGCCATGGTACGACCAAGTAGCGGATGCTTGGGCAGGTTGCTGCTCCGTTGCCGTTGCCCAAAGTAGAGCCCAAGAGCAACCCAAAGCATGTAGGCATACAGAAAAACCGCGATGCCGAGATGGGCGGTCAAACGGTATTGACTGACATGGGGATTATCAACCAGTCCGCTTTTGACCATGTACCAACCCATGCCGCCCTGTAGTCCGCCAATGAGAAACATCAAGACAAATTGCCAAGCCAAGGCCCGATCAATGCGGCGTTTGCCCAGAAAATAGAGAAACGGGAGCAGAAAAACCACGCCGGTCAGACGACCAACCACCCGGTGGATAAATTCCAGCCAAAAAATGGATTTAAACCCCTCCAGATCCATCTCCCAGTTGATTTTTAAAAATTCCGGGGACTGGCGGTACTGGGCGAACAGGTTTTGCCAGTCCGCTTCGTTGATTGGGGGAATCCAACCGACCACGGGTGCCCATTCCACCATGGAGAGGCCGGAACCGGTCAAACGGGTCAATCCGCCGATGATCACCATCAGCAGGATCATGGCGCTACAGGCAAAAAGCCAGTAGGCAACCGGTTTGAGGGGCGCAGGGGGAGCAGAAGCGGGGAATGGCGACACGGGGCAATCTCCTGTCACTTGACCAAATGGGAAAAATAACCAACGATGCAAGGGGCGTTCAGTGCGAGACTGGTCAGTGGGAAAGTTGGTGCCAGCCGCCTGCCCACCCCAGCGGACAATACTGCGAATTTCCCTTTCATGCAACCAACCTCTACCAAGGTGACCATGCAATACGACTCTCATTCCTTATCCCTGCCTGCCCAGTCTGGACAACGTCTGGCCAGCGGTTGGCTGCTCCTGGCCTTGTTATCCCTGGTGGGCGCAGGTCTGGTGGTGATCCTGATTGTTCTTGCCCGCACGCCAGTGATCCATAACCTGATTCCCTGGACCGGCTCCTTTCGTACCGCCTTGGTGATCCATGTGGATCTTTCGGTATTGGTCTGGTTTCTGTCATTCGCCGGGGTGTTGGCCTCCTTGACCCTGGCGGAACGGCTGCAGGGCTGGGGGCGGTTGGCGCTGCGCATGGCCATGCTGGGCACCGGAATTTTGACCTTTTCCCCCTTCCTGGGAGAGGATGCCCCATTCCGAAACAATTATGTGCCGGTGCTGAACAATACCGCCTTTTTTGTCGGACTGTTATTGTTCAGCGGCGGTTTTGCCCTGCTGGCCCTGTTGACCTTGTGGCAGCGTCGCCCCGCCCAGAGTGCCGGGGAGCGGGGGTTGCGTTTTGGTTTGTGGACGGCCTTGCTGATCTACCTGCTGGCCTTGGCCTCCCTGGCCTGGAGTTGGTGGGAGTTGCGTGGCATAACCGTACACGATGAACACTATTTTGAACTGCTCTTCTGGGGCGGCGGCCACCTGTTGCAGTTTACCCACGTCCAGTTACAGATGCTCGCTTGGCTGTGGTTGGGCAGTCTGGCGGGTCTGCCACTCTTCTTGACCCCACGCATGGCCATCCCACTGTTCATCATGGGCGCACTGCCCGCTTTGGTTGGACCGGTGATCCATGCCTTCTATACGGCGGATAGCGGCGAATTGCGTCTGGCCTTCAGTGAACTGATGATCTATGGCGGCGGGGTGGCTTCGCTGCCTTTGGCCTTGATGATGGCCTGGGCTTTGTGGAAGGCAGATCCGGTTGCACGGCCTGAACAGGAGATCATGCGTTTGGCTCTGCGTTCCTCGCTGGCTCTTTTTGTGCTTGGCGGCGTTATTGGTTTCATGATTCGCGGGATTAATGTTACCATACCAGCACACTATCACGGCTCGATTGTGTCGGTGACTCTGGTCTATATGGGCTTGGCCTACGCGCTGCTGCCCGGTTTGGGTCACCAGCAGCCTCCGGTGCGTTTGGCCGGATACCAATTGAATCTGTATGCTTTTGGCTCCATGTTGCACATCATCGGTCTGGCTTGGTCCGGCGGGCATGACGTGCAACGTAAGACAGCAGGAGCGGCTCAAGGTCTGGAGAACTTGGCAGACAAAATTCCCATGTGGATCATGGGGGCGGGTGGGATGATTGCCGTATGCGGGGGCATACTGTTTCTCGTCCTGGCCTTTCGGTCCTTTCGTTGGGGCGGAATGGATCCCAATCACGGTTAAGGAGAACATGGATGCGCAATTTAAAGCTGGGCAGTAAATTGGGAATTGGTTTTGGTACCGTGTTGTTGTTGACCGTGCTGGTCACGCTGACCGGTTACCACGGTTTGCATGATCTGGCGGCGATTATCGGCAAAAATCAAGGTTTGTCAGCAATGATGGACAATGTGGATCTGGCGGCGGTGGCTGAGAAAAATTTCATGATGCACAAATCGCCTCAGTATGCAGAGGAGCACAAAAAAGCCTTGGAAGAGCTGAAAAAACAGGCGCAACAAAACCAGGAGCAGCTTTTTGATGAAGAGAGCGGGAAAAGAGCCATGGTGGAGATGATCGCCCTGGCAACCCGCTATGACAAGGAGTTCAACGCATACGTGGGTTCACAAAAACGCAACGAGGCGGGTGTCGAACGCGTGCGGGTTTTGGCCAATCAGATCGTGCATGAGGGGCAGGGGTTGCGGGTTGAGTTGTTGAAGCAGTTGCACCGGCAGGTGGCGGAACTGGCCGGACAGATCGATGGCGGGGCGGATCGGGGCAGCATGTCCGATCAGGTCAGCCTGTTGGGGGAGGATGCTACCCGTGTGGATCATGTGGCGCTGCTGATGGAAAAATTTTTGGATGCACGTATCGGCGAGAAAGAGATTTTTCTCAGTTTGGGACTGGATGAAAATGCGATCAAACGCAACCAAGGGGGAATGAGTGAGGCACTGAAGATTGTCCAAAAATTGATCCCAACCCTGAAAGTTGTCGCCTCCAGCGAGCGTGCCAAAAAAATCGCCGACGGAATCCAAATCTACCAGCAGGAGATGGCTGCCATCCTGACAATCTACCAGGAGCAGGAGAAGCAGGAGAAGGCAACGTCGACCGTCCGACAGGCGACAGATCAGAAAATTGGCGATTTGCAGGATGAACAGGAGGGGGTTGCGCGTGAGGGGGTAGCGGCAGCCAGCAAGATGTTGATTGGCTTCAGCGTGGCGGCGATCGTGATTGGTTTGTTGGTGTCGGTGCTGATGACGCGGTCGATTGTGCAGGCGTTGGCGCAAGGCGTTACCTGTGCCCGCAGCATCGCCGAGGGGGATTTGACCACCAGTGTCTGCATCAACCAGGGCGATGAGACCGGTCAGTTGGGGGCAGCCCTGACCCAGATGGTCGGTAACCTGAAAAAAGTGGTGGCAGAGTTGTCGGGGGCAGCGGATCAGGTCTCCTCAGGGAGCAACGAAATCTCAGATGTGGCGCAGACCCTGGCCCGTGGGGCCACCGAGCAGGCGGCCTCTATCGAAGAGACTTCGGCAGCCATGGAAGAGATGGTCTCCAACATTCAGCAGAACACGGATAACGCCAACACCACGCGGGAGATTTCGCAGAAGGCGGCACAGGATGCATCGGCGGGCGGCAAGGCGGTTGCCGAGGCGGTGTTGGCCATGAAGGAGATTGCCACCAAAATCGGCATCATCGAAGAGATTGCCCGCCAGACCAATCTGTTGGCCCTGAACGCCGCCATCGAGGCAGCGCGGGCAGGCGAACATGGCAAAGGCTTTGCCGTGGTGGCGGCAGAGGTGCGCAAATTGGCGGAACGGAGTCAGTCGGCAGCGGGGGAGATCAGTCAACTCTCCACCTCCAGCGTGGGAGTGGCCGAACAGGCCGGGACAATCATCAACCGTCTGGTGCCGGATATTCAAAAAACAGCGCAGTTGATTCAAGAAATTGCCGTGGCCAACCAGGAGCAAAATCAAGGTGCGTTGCAGGTTAATCAGGCAATTCAGCAGTTGGACAAGGTGATTCAGCAGAATGCCGGAGCCTCGGAGCAGATGGCAGCCACGGCAGAGGAGTTGTCGGCCCAGGCGGAAACCATGTTGCAAACCATGGCCTTTTTCAATACCGGGGGGCGGATGCATGTGGTGGCGGGGGCAAAGGCTGTGTCCAAAAAGGAGAGTAGCGCTCCGCAGGCAGCACCTAAAAAGGTGGCACTGGTCGCCAGAGCACCAGCCCCTGCCAGCAAAGCAACAGGGGGCGTGCAGTTGGCCATGCACGCCGGTGATGATGAGTTTGAGAAGTTCTGATTGTTTGGTGATCAGGAATTCTTATGCCTGATTTGTGCGCGGTATCAACCATATGAGAGGGATTGAAACCATGCCTCTGCAAGTAACTGATTGCTCAATTACCGAGGAGGAGTACCTGAAAGGAGAGTTGGAGAGTGAGGTAAAGCATGAATATGTTGATGGATATGTGTATGCCATGACGGGAGGAACAGACAAGCATGCGACAATATCTGGCAATATTTTTGCTGAAATGCGTCGCTTCTTGAAGGGCAAAAAATGTCAGGCATTTACTGCAGAAATGAAGCTGAAAACGTCAGAAACAAGGTTTCGTTATCCAGATATGATGGTGATTTGTGACGAAACCTCGCAAAGCAACCTCTACAAGGAGTGCCCTGTCATTATCGTTGAGGTTGTATCCGGTTCCTCAAGAAGGATCGACACGATTACAAAAAAGCATGAATACCTCAATATTTCCACTCTCAAAGAGTACGTTCTCATTGAACAAGACTTTGTGGATGTTGAGGTGTTCAGAAAAAATAATGGTTGGCAATCAGATCATTATTTTCTTGGTGATGCCATCCTTTTTGAGTCGATTGGGTTAACGCTCACTGTCGAGGAGATCTATGATCGGGTTGATAATGAGGATATGCAAGAGTATCTGAGAAAAAATGGGCGGGGAGAACAAGAGGCGTAATGGATCAGCGCGCCATACAAGCAAGGGTTCCACCCTTGCAACCCGCAAGGGGAGATAATCTCCCCTTGACCCCATGCCACTTTCAAATGCGATTTCCCTGGTATATTTTGCTTGCTTCTTGGTGCGAACTGCGCCATTCTTGCAGAATTGCGGGGGGTTCCTCTGCCTGCCTTTTGGGCTGTTTTGCACGGTTTTAGGGTGAGAATCTGGCCATGTCTGGTGCCAAAACCAATCTGAATGTGATCAAAAAAATATCGGTCGCCGAATTGCGACCGGGTATGGTGATCAGCGGATATGTCTGTGATTGGGGGGGAGACCCAGCCCACTGGGGCCGCAAAACCATCGAAAAACAGGCCGAAATCGAGAAAATTCGTATCAATGGGATCGAAGAGGTCTATATCGATACCAGCATGGGTATCGATGTGGCCAGTGCCCCAACCCTGTTGGCGGTGCAGGCAGAGGCGGCACAGGAGATCAAAAAAATCGGCCTGTGGGATAAAAAACAACAGGCCACCGCCGAAAGCAAACACAAAAGCTTGCAGGATGAACTGGCCAATGCCCGCAAGGTGACCGATCAGGCCCGCAAAGTGGTGGCCGGGGTCTTGACCGATGTCCGCCTCGGCAAACAGGTGGAGATTGAACCGGTGCGCGCGGCAGTGGAACGGATGACCGAATCCGCCTTCACCAATCCAGGCGCCATCCTCAGCCTCAGCCTGATCAAACGCAAGGATGAATACACCTTCATGCACTCGGTGAACGTGGGGGTGTTTCTGATGTCCTTTTGCCAATCCATGGGTATGGATCGGGAACAGATCATCCAGGCCGGCATCGGCGGCATGTTGCATGACATCGGCAAAATGAAGGTGCCCACCGAAATCTTGAATAGTCCGAATAAATTGACCGATGCCGAGTTCAATATCATGAAATCCCATCCCCTCTACAGCGAGGAGATTTTGCACGAAACAGAGGGGATCAGCGAACTGTCGGTACAGGTGGCCGGACAGCATCACGAACGCTTCAATGGCAGCGGTTATCCGCGCAAACTGGAAGGCAAAGATATCGCTCTGTTCGGACAGATGGCGGCCATCGTCGATGTCTATGATGCCATCACCTCGGATCGCAGCTACCACAAAGGTATGATCAGCCACGAAGCGCTGGAAAAAATGTACGAATGGTGCAAACACCACTTCGACTTGGCGCTGTTTCAGCAGTTTGTGCAGTGCGTGGGCATCTATCCGGTGGGGAGCATGGTCCGCCTGGAAAACCAACGCGTGGGCGTCGTGGTGGAAAATCACCGCGAGGCACTGCTGTTTCCTGTGGTGCGCTTGATCGTCGATGCCAAGAAAAAATGTGCCATCGAACCGGTCACCGTGGATTTGTTGGCCAAACGTACCGAGCAAGCCTACCGCATTGTGGATCACGAGTCCCCCAGCAAATGGGGCGTGGATCCCAAAAAATATATGCCAAAGCCAGAGTTGTACCGTTAACCGCTCCGATCGTACCAAAAGCCAGAGCGGTCCAGATGACGATAGATGGCCAACAGACCCTCTTCCTCTGCCGCCTGATCGGAAATTTGCATCCAAAGCAGAAGTTGCCGGGCAGCAGGGCCAATAGCCTGCTTCGGAAAGGCTTCGGCGCTGGCAAAATGGATGAATTTCAAAATGGTGAAAGCGTTAAAGTTGAGGTAAAACCGCTTCTGAAAGGCGGCCAGTGACGTGGTGTTCTGACGCATCTCCTGGAAACGTTGCGGCCAGTCATGCTGGACGAGGAACGCCTGCAGACAGGGGTGCAGGCGCGGCAAAAATTCTGTGGGCGCTCTTTGGTACAGCGTTTCCATGCCGCGAAAAAGGTCAGCCAAAAGAGCAAAAAGGCGCGGATCATACACCAAACCAAGATCTTTCTGGGCCGCCAGTGCCTCGGCAATGGCCCGCCCTGTGCCAAATGGAACACGGTGCGAAGGACGCGGCGAAGGATACACCGTGGTGTGGCAAAGATCACGAAAACCACCAATCGGGATGATTTTTTGTAAAAAATAAAAATCTTCCCCCGCCTTGCGACGGTTCATGCCCCCTTGCGCTCGGTAGGCGTTGGCACGCACGGCCATGCTGGAGCCAATGGTATGAAAGGCATGCGGAAAACCGCTCCAACGCAAGCCATGCAGATAATAGCGCAGGTAGAGCTCATAGTGCAAAATGGCCTGCCGCTGCGCGTTGGGTAGTCCCTGCAACGGGTGCTCAAAATAAAGGGAACATCCGGGTGCTTCAGGAGCACTGGCAAACAGTTGGCACAAGGCAACCAGATAGTCGGGCGCTACTTGGCAGTCCGCATCCAGGCAGACAATGACGCCGCACTGCCGTTGGCCGGGCGCAAACCGTTGCGCAGCCCAGTCCATGCCCATTTTGCGGGCCGTACCAACACCCGCATGGCGCGCAGGCAAGGTTGGTTCATAAAGCAGGGTGATGGCAAAAGGCAGAACAGGCCGCTGCGCTATCCACTGCTGGCTTTGCTGCCAGGAGAGGTGATTGCGTTGCTGCACCGCCAGGGTATCCTGCTCGGAACCGTTGATGACAACAACGACCTCCACCACCGCCGGTGCTGGATGGCAGTGACACAGGGAGTCCAATGTATCAAGCAATAAGGGCTCGTCATGAGCCGGAATGACAACAATGAGATGCGGATCGGGCATGGCAGGTGCAGGCAAAATGGGTGTTGACGAAAGACTGTGTCGAAAAACGGTAGCGTCCAAAGTTGGTCCATGCTAGGATTATACGGTTTTTTTTGTCATGCAAGGGTTTTGTCAGTACGGGCTGGGGATCTTCCCCTATAATAACAACTTGATCGCTCATTATCGGGCATGGGAGAGGAATAACATGAAGAAAATAATGAAGGTGTTGACCGTGGCAGCCCTGTTGGGTGGAGCGGTGTTGATGTCGGCTGGCGATGCTGCTGCCTGGGGTCCGGGTTGGGGTGGGCCTGGCTGGGGCGGTCCCTGGAATAATGGCTGGGGCAATAACGGTTGGGGCAATAACGGCTGGAACAATGGCTGGAATAACGGCAACAACTGGTTGGGCAATGGTAACGGCAACGGCCGGGCCAACGGCAACTTCGGTTTCAATATGGGCGGTGATGTGGCCGGCAGCGGTAGCGGCAACAACGATTGGAACAACAACTGGAACAACAACTGGAACAACTACAACGGTTACAACGGCAATAATGGCTGGGGTCCGGGTGGTTGGGGTGGTCCCGGTTGGGGCGGTCCCGGTTGGGGCTGGTAGGTCGCGTGATGCGGCCTTCCTCCCGGGCTAAGCGGTTGCCAATTTTGGCATTGCCTCGGCTTGGATCAATAGGCTAAACCCGTTCTGCGGGTGGATGTCTCCCTGGGGGTGGCTGTGTGGGTGTCAGGGGGAGTGAGGATTTGCTCCCCCTGTTTTTTTTCTGTTTTTCACATATTAAATTCGATAATATGGCGCCAATTTGTCGGTAATGAATTTGTATTATATGAGATGCTCTGTTACGCACGGATTTCTGGTCGCAATCGTCCTGCGCGCCAAGTCAAGAACGGCAATCGACTTGGCGTGCCAAAAGAGGTAAGATTTGCGCTGGTTCATAGGGGTGGATGGTTAAAATGTTCTGAGGCAGGACGCGGCAGATAAAGCGATGACGATACTGATTGTCGATGAGCGCTCTTGGGTGCGGGAAGAGTTGCGGATCGTTTTACAAGATTTGGGTGCAGTGGCCGATTGTGACAGTGGCGCGCGCTGTCTGCAAATTTGTCAAGCAGTGGAACCGACGGTAATCCCGTATGACCTGATCCTGATGAGTGCCACTTTGCCGGATCACGCGGCGTGTGATCTGTGTCGGATCTTGGCGCAGGATAGTCGCACTGCGTCCATCTCGGTCTTGCTGATCGTGGATGAACGGGTGCGCAAGGATGAGAGCGCCTTTTTTTCCTGTGATGGTTTTTCTTGTGGGGCCGTCGACTATATCACGGTGCCTTTTTCTTATCCTTTGGTCAAAGCGCGGGTCAAAACCCATTTGAGTTTGCGGGCGGCGCTGCAAAGACTGCAAGAACACAATACCCAGCTCCAGCTACAAAAATCGCACCTGCAAATGGCCTGCGAAACCCAGGCTGCCCTGAATAAATTGCTGGAAACCATGCTGGAGCCACTTTCGCTGCAAGAGCAGTTGCAGCAGGTGCTCAAAGTGATCGTCTCGGTCTCCTGCTTCGATCTGCAACCCAAGGGGGCCATTTTCCTGAGCGATGCCGAGGGGGGAGAACTGTACTTGGCGGCGGCACAAGGTCTCACCAGCACAGATGGGCAGTTGTGTGCGCGCATCCCGGTAGGTTACTGCCTTTGTGGGCGGGCCTATGCCAGCAAAGAGTTGCTGTTTGCCGAAGGGGTGGATGATCGGCATGCGCCATTATCGCCAGGACAGGAGCCACACGGTCACTACTGTGTACCAATCATGGATCGGGGCCGTTGCGCGGGGGTGATGATGCTCTTTTTGCCAGCGCAACACCGCAGCAGAGCAGAAGAGAGAGTTTTCTTGACGGCTGCTGCCCATACCGTGGCCGGCCTGTTAAGCCGCCGCTCTCTGGAAGAACAGTTGGATGTGCAGGCCAAATTTGATCCGTTGACCCGTTTGCCAAATCGGCACCTCTTCCAGGACCGCCTGCATCAGGCCATCACGCTGGCAATCCGCAACCGGGGGGATGTGGTATTGATGCTGATCGATCTGGATCGCTTCAAACTGGTCAACGATACCCTGGGGCACGACGCTGGGGACCAAATGTTGCAAGAAGCCGGACAGCGGATCAGCTCCTGCTTGCGTACCTCGGACACCGTGGCCCGTTTGAGCGGGGATGAGTTTGCCGTGATCTTGCAGCAACTGACCAGCCCGTTTTACGTAGAGTTGGTGGCCCGCAAAATTCTGGAACAGTTGGCTACCCCCTTCCGCCTGGCCGGTGAGGAAATTTCCCTGTCGGGCAGTATGGGTATCACCACCTTCCCGCATGATGCCGCCGATGCCGAAGGGCTGTTGAAAAATGCCGACAGCGCCATGCTCCAGTCAAAAAAAGAGGGGCGCTCCCTCTTCCGCTTCTTCACCCAACAGATGCAGGATCAGGCGTTACTGCGTATGCAACGGGAGAAAGAGTTGCGCCTGGCCATGGATCGGGAGGAATTTTCCATCCATTATCAACCAAAAGTCTCCTGTCAGACAGGACGGATTATCGGTATGGAGGCCCTGGTGCGCTGGTTCAAGCCTGGGCAGGGCATGGTCTCCCCTGGGGACTTTATCCCGCTGGCGGAAGAGACCGGTTTGATTGTCCCATTGGGCGCGTGGATCCTGCGCAGTGCCTGTCGGCAAAACAAAACCTGGATCGATGGCGGTTATGCACCGGTGCGGGTGGCCGTCAACCTGTCCGCACGGCAGTTTCAACAGAGCGATGCGTTGATCGATATGGTGGCCTCCGTGCTGGCCGAAACAGGCTTGGCCCCAGAGTGGCTGGAACTGGAGATCACCGAAAGCATGGTCATGGATAACGTGGATCAGGCCGTGGCCACCATGCAGCAACTGCAGGCCATGGGCGTGCATATTTCACTGGATGATTTCGGTACGGGTTACTCCTCCTTGGGCGCACTGAAAAGATTTCCGCTGCACGCCCTGAAAATTGATCGCTCCTTTGTGCGCGACCTGCCCCTGGATGCCGAAGACGTGGCCATCGTCACCGCTACCATCTCCATGGCCCACAAGATGAATCTGGCCGTGGTGGCCGAAGGGGTGGAAAGCGAAGAACAGTTGCTCTTCTTGCGCGATAATGAGTGCGACGAAATTCAAGGATACTATTACAGCCGACCAGTACCTGTGGAACAGTTTACCCAATTGCTGATCAACAGCAGGCAGTCGCGCTTCTCTGCTTGCTAAAATGTAACGACGTGTGCGAAAAACATGCAGTGAGCAAGAGGATTGCCGGGTTGCATTATCTGGTCTGATGCGCGACAATTTTCACGGGCCACAGACGTGAAAGCGAACAGGTGACGATGTGACGGAAGGAGAGGCATGAATCTGGAATCCCCCACCCCCAGGGTATTGATTGTCGATGACGTACCGGCCAACATCAAGGTGTTGTTGCCAACCCTGCAACCCGATTTTGATATATCCATTGCCACCAGTGGTCAGCAGGCGTTACTGTTGGCCGAACAGCAAAAACCCGATTTGATCCTTTTGGACATTATCATGCCGGAGATGGATGGCTATGAGGTCTGCAGCCGTCTGAAAGCCAGTGCATCCACGCGGGACATTCCAGTGATCTTTATCACCGCCAAGGATGAAGAGGCGGATGAAATGACCGGTCTCTCCCTGGGGGCCGTAGACTATATCACCAAACCATTCAGTGCGCCCATCGTGCATGCCCGCACGATAACGCACCTGGGTCTGAAACGCGCACGGGAGAAAATAGAAAATCAAAACAAAGAGCTGATCAAGGCCGGAGAACTGCGCGAAGAGGTCAATCGGATCATGCGCCATGATCTGAAAACCCCGCTCAATGCCATCATCGGTTTTTCCGATCTGTTGCTCACCAACCAAAAATGTCCATCATGCGACCCGGAACATCATAAAATGTTGGCGATTATTCGCGAATCGGGCTACCGTCTGCTGGAGATGATCAATAACTCGTTGGATCTGTACAAAATGGAACAGGGTACCTATATCCTGCATCCCCAACCGGTCGACATCATGGGCGTGATCATCAAGATTCGCCAAGCCTTCCAAAACCGTATCGCCAGCAAACGTCTGGAGGTGCTCATGCTGATCGAGGGCGAGGATGATTCGGGCAGTTGCTTTGTGCTCGGTGAAGAGTTGCTGTGCTATTCGTTGTTGGCCAATCTGATCAAAAATGCCATCGAGGCAGCCCCAATGATGAGCCAGATCACCATCGATTGGCGGCGCTGGCACGGCAAAGCGCAGATTGCCATCCATAATCAGGGGGCGGTTCCAGACGAACTGGTCGATCGCTTTTTTGACAAATATACCACCTTCGGCAAGGCAGGAGGAACAGGCTTGGGAACCTACTCGGCAATGTTGATTGCCAAAATTCAGCATGGAACCATCACCATGGAGACATCGGAACAGGATGGAACCACTCTCCGCGTGCTGTTGCCGCTGGGGTGATGGATGAGCAACCTTCTCCTGAAAGTCGCGTCGGCCACCAAAGATGCCATCGTGGTGATCGATGGCGATAGCCGGATTCTGCTCTGGAACGAAGGGGCTGAGGTCGTCTTTGGCTATCCGAAAGAAGCCTGCTTGGGTCAATCGTTAACCATGATGATGCCGGTGCGCTATCGGCAACGGCACATGGATGCCCTGGAGCGGATCAAGAAGGCCCAGGAGATGGTTTTTACGGGCAAAACGGTTGAACTGTACGGTATTCATCGCGATGGGCGCGAGATTCCCCTGGAAGCGACTCTGGCCAACTGGCAAGAGGATGGACAGCACTATTTTTCGGCGATCATCCGCGATATTTCCGAACGCATCGCCCTGGAAGAGCGTAACGAACGGGTGTACCAATCGCAAATCGCCATCGGTAACCTGTTGCAGATTGCCTTGCAGCCTTTGGAGTTGCCGGAATTGTTGCAGGAGTCGCTCAAAACCATCCTGTCGATTCCCTGGCTGTCGTTGGAGTCGCGCGGGGCCATCTTTTTGCTGGACGAAGCCGGGGAAAATCTGCGCCTGACGGCACAACACAATTTGCCAGAGATGATTGCTAAAAATTGTGAATTGGTCCCCTTGGGACACTGCCTGTGTGGGCATGTCGCCGTTAGTCGGGAGGTGACCTTTATCAGTCGGGCAGAGGCAAGACACCGTTTGCCAGAAGGGGTGCAGGAGCATGGTCGTTACAGTATCCCCATCCTGTTTAGCGATCGTCTGCTGGGCGTGATGATGGCCTATGTACCCCCGGACCACCGAGGCGTGGCAGAGGAAGAAAAATTTTTGATCACCATTGCCAATACCTTGGCCGGCGTGATCGAACGCAAAGAAGGAGAAAGACGCCTGCGTGCTGCCAAAGAGGCCGCCGAGTTGGCCAGTCGTTACAAAAGTGAATTTTTGGCCACCATCAGCCATGAGGTACGCACGCCACTCAATGGCATCATGGGTATGGCAGCACTGCTGATGGAAAAGCATCTGTCGAGCAAAAAACTATTTTATGTGGAGATGATCCGCAAATCCGGCGAAAATTTGCTCAACATCATCAACGATGTCTTGGATCTTTCCAAAATTGAGGCGGGCCATTTGCGATTGGAGACGCAACCCTTTTCGCCCCGCGAGATGCGTAACGAGTTGCGCGACCTGTTTGGTGAACTGGCCACCAAAAAAGGTCTGCATCTGCGCACGCGAATCGCCAGCGATGTGCCGCAGTTGGTGGAGGGCGATGTGCATCGCATTCGCCAAATATTGGTCAATCTGTTGAGCAATGCCATCAAGTTTACCGAAAAAGGTGAGATCACTCTGCGCATTCTGGCCGCAGAGGATCCCGTGGACAAACTGTTAAGCCACCTGGAATTCCAGGTGGAGGATACGGGGATCGGTATTGCCGCTGATGTGGCGGAACGACTGTTTCAGCCTTTTACCCAGGGAGACGCCTCAACCACGCGCAAATATGGCGGCAGCGGTCTGGGGTTGGCCATCTGTCGGCGTCTGGCAGAACGGATGGATGGTCAGGTGACCTTGAGCAGTCAGGAGGGGGGCGGTTCGATCTTTTTCTTTCGGGTTCCGTTGCGCAAGGCCGGGCTGAACCGGGGAGGCGGAGGCCCGGAGATGGAAGAGCGTCTGGAACGGGTGGTCTTTTCGCCAGGGGTCAAGGTCTTGGTCGCCGAGGATAATATCGTCAATCAAAAGCTTTTTCAGATCATCCTGAAAGGGCTTGGGGTGACGGTTACCACGGTGGAAAATGGGCATGAAGCGCTGCGTTGTCTGCGTGATGGGCGTTTTCAATTGGTCTTGATGGATTGCCACATGCCGGAGATGGATGGTCTGTCGGCCTGTGCGGCCTTTCGGCAGTATGAGCAGGAGAACAAACTACCGCGTACTCCGCTGGTCGCCGTGACAGCCAACGCCATGGCCGGAGAGCGAGAGCGTTGTCTGGCGGCAGGAATGGATGACTTTTTGACCAAGCCAATTGCCAAAGGGGAGATTCAGTCGCTCTTGTTGCGCTACGTGGATAGCGCGCGCTACACGGTCAAGAACTGAACCCTCAAGCGGGTTGTGCAACCGGCCTGTTGTGGGTATTGTGTAGATATTTCTGGAACAGATGGTTGTGGAACGAGTGCGGATAATTGCTTTGCAACTGGTTGAAAAAACTGCACTGATCACAGGTCTGGCTGTTCTGTGAACAGGCGGAAAGGCGTTCGCTGGCGTTGAGTTGACGGACAATGAACGCACAGGCTCTGCCACCATTGTGACCGCCCAGGAAACCATCGGCAAGGGTGTAGAGTGGTACGGGACAGGTGCCCTGCTGCCGGGCCATATATCCGCCGGGTTCGCGGCCACACTGCTTGACTTCCCAGCAATTTTTGCTCACGGGATGCTCCGTCGGGGATGGAGGATAAAGCGGGGATGGATGTTCAAATTTCTCTTTTGCTCGGTGTAAATTCAGGTCAATACGAGGTACAGAATAGGGGATGTGCGGAAGAAAAAGCAACCATTATTACAATTCAATGGTGGCTGGATGGTCAGAGAGGTGCGTAACGTGGTGAGGGATCGAGTGGTGGTAAAACGACTGGTCGTGATGGGTTTGATGCTCCTGTTGGGGCAACCGATGTTGGGGCAGGCCGGCTATTTTGAAGAGTTGCTGGCCAAGGTCAAACATGGGGATGCTCAGACCCTGGAGAGTTTGCGCGACAAGGCGCGCAAGGGAGATGTGTTGGTGCAGTCGGCCCTGGGGATCATGTACCGGGCTGGCAACGGGGTGACCCAGGATTACAAAGAGGCGTTACACTGGTTAAAATTGGCGGCAGAGCAACAAAATGGTGCGGCGCAAGCCGCTTTGGGCGCTATGTATGCCCGTGGTGAAGGGGTTTTACAAGACTATCGCGAGGCAGCACACTGGTTGATCAAAGCGGCAGAGGAGGGCGTTGCCGAAGCGCAGGCCGATCTGGGTGTGGCCTATGCAAAAGGGCAGGGGGTGGTACAAAATCATGGGGCTGCGGTGGAGTGGTATCAGAAAGCCGCTGAACAAGGACATGCCGGGGCGCAATTCAACCTGGGCTTCGCCTATTATTACGGTACCGGGGTCACAAAAAATTATCATCGGGCGCTGCACTGGTATCAGCGCGCGGCAGAGCAGGGCAACAGCAACGCGCAGTTGAATCTGGGCTTGATGTATGCCAAAGGCTATGGCACCGCCCAGGATGCGGCGGTGGCGCTCAGTTGGTTCTTGAAAGCGGCCCAGCAGCACCATCCCCAGGCCCAGACCAATTTGGGCATTAGTTACCGGGATGGATGGGGCGTGGCCAAAGATCTGTTGCAAGCGCACATGTGGTTCAATTTGGCCTCGGCTGGGGGCTATGAGCGGGCCAGACCGTTCCTGGAGCAGGTGACGGCCCAGCTGAGTGCGGTAGAGGTGGAGGAGGCACAACGGCAGGCGCGCCTGTGGCGGCAAAAACATGGCGGCAAGGTTGAGTGGTCGTCGGGTATGTAAATCACCGTATTTGTTCAGCACCAAAAACAATTGCGGGGTGCAGGGGCGGTCACCGCCCCTGCTGGGTGCAGGGCAAAGCCCTGCTTGAAATGGCGCGCTTTTAACGAAGCAGATTTGGGCTTGCCCAAATCTGCGCATCGCGCCCAAATCTGTGCCCCGCAGGGGCACTCTCTGGGAGGGCGGATGCCCGACTTTTAACATCGCGTGCCATAAGGAACTTCTTTGTGTTCGATGGGTGAAGGTCGTGGTCGCGATGTTGGCGGGTTTACCAATGGGCAAAACCCATTGGGAGGCTGCACGTGTTGGCGCAGAAAAGCGCGCCAACACGTGCAGCTTGCGTCAATTAGGCGCTTAAGCCGATGCAAAAAACGCATCGGCTTGTCGTGAAAAGCGCGCCAAAAGCAACAGATAAAAGCAACAGATAAAGTCCCAGGACTCTGTCCTGGACCTGCCAGGGGGCTCGGCCCCCTGGACCCACAATTGTTTTGGTGTTGGATGGTAACCATTGTTTTGATCGAATTGCGGTTGCGTGTGTGTGTGTGAGGGGGGGGTCAATCCATCAAGCAGGGGGGGGGACGAAGAGGAATGAGCAGGAATCTCAGGGCGTGTTGGTGGGGGCTGTGGGCTGTGCTGTTGCTGTGGGCAGGGCCGTCATGGGCGCTGGATGGCGCAAAAGGAGGAACAGCAATTGGTGCGGTGGTCGCATCGGCACAGTCTCAGTACGCGCTGCATGTCAAACTACCGGAGTTTACCTTGAACGGGGTAAAGTTAAAGCAGGATCGCAGTCAGCCCAAGTTGGAAGCGTTTCAGGATCCAGGCAGTCGCCGCTGTCCGCCCTTTTGTGTGGAGCCAGAGAGTATGCCGGGAGCAATAACGGTACGTTTGGAAGACTTTCCCAAACTGGCCGGGGAGATCAACGCAGGCAAAATTTTGATTGTCGATATGCGGACGCCGGATTGGTACCAACGCGGTACCTTACCGGGGGCGATCAATTTACCCTATACCGATCTGTCCGGGCCACATACCAAAGCCATGGCACGGATGAAAAAACTGGATGGCAAAGACATCATCGCCTTTTGCAACGGTTGGTGGTGTGGTCAAAGCCCAACTGGAATCAAGGCACTGCTTGATTTCGGCTATACGGGAAAAATCTACTATTTCCGTGATGGCAACCAAGGCTGGGCGGATGCCGGGCTGCCGTTCAGTATGCCCAAATAAGTGAATCACCCATCCATGGACAAGGCTAAAATTTCGTGGGCAATCTCCTGGCGGGATTTATTGTCGATAAGAATCGTGTGATGGGCGGCCTGCTGGTAGAAGGGGAGGCGGCGCTCCATCAGAGTCAGGAGGGGTAACTGGCTGGAGAGGTTTGGCCGGCTGCGATCGGTCTGTACCTTGGCAGCCAGACGGGGCAGGTCGCCGTGCAACCAGAAAAGGCGCCCATTGCGGCGCAACATCTTGACCTTGCGATAACTGAAAATCTCTTGCCGGTGTTCATTGCAATCGACAACGATACCGCCGCCACAATCGATGATGATATGATCAAGGGCGGCGGCTTTGCAGATGATCTGATACTCCTGGGCGCGGAAGGGGCGCCAATCGCCTTGGCAGGCAGCCACATAATCCGCGATGGACTGGCCACCGTTTTCGTAGGAGAAAAGCAGATCGGTGGAGAGCACAGAACGTTTGCTCATTTTGGCCAGCAGACGGCTGACACTGGACTTGCCGCAGCCGCGCAGACCGATAAGAACAATGTTCATGCCCCCGGTTCCCCAGGCTCGCCCTGCATCTGCCGCCACAGCTTCAGAAGGGCGAGCAGAACCGGGGTGCTGTGCATGCAGAGGTCAAAAATGTCGATGGGCTTGCTGAGCGTGCCGTTGACCAGCATTTTTAACTTTTCCCAGATATGGGGTTCCGGGACGAAGGGCGCAAGACCGAGCAGCAGGGCCGCCGCCAGCAGTGGGGGCCAGGAGAGTTGATCGAGCCAAGTCAGAAAAGATTGCAGCATGGACATGGGTGGGTCAATCGTGGTTGGTTTATGAAAAGAACCCTCACTCTGACTATGGCAAATCAGACTTTCAAGTGCAAGGTTTCGGGTGGTGTCGGTTGGTAACGGTGGTGTGTAGGTAGAAGGGGCAAAAGAATGCATCAGGCAGAACTGACTTCCTTGGCGATTGAAAATATGAAGTCTTTCAAGGAACGCACGGAGATTCCTATCAGGCCGTTGACGATCATCATAGGTCGCAATAACTCCGGCAAGAGCACGTTGATACAAAGTTTATTATTGCTTAAACAGACTTTGCAGGAGCCCAGAAAGTCGATTCCACTGCATCTGTCGGGACCATTATTGCAGGCGTTGAATTTGCGGGAGTTGACTTTTGGTTGGCCGGAGGCCGCTGCCAGTGGTGAAGCGGTATTGGGTCCGAGTATTGAGTTGGCGTGGCAGTGTTTTGTGAAAGTTAGCGATGTGTTGGACAGTTCGCGCAGGAAGTCTCTCGGGCAGATCGCAGCAATAGGTAGAAGTCCCTGGTTGATGCGACTGCAGGGAGAAGGGGCTCCAGACCGTTTTTTTGTAAAAGGCAGGCTATGTATATACACGCATGAAAAAGAGGGGGTTGCCCACTTGCGAGGGCTGCAAATTTATATGCAAGTGCCTGAGCATAGTAGTGAAAGGTATAAACTCGAAGTGATCAATCATGAAAACGAAAAATGGCGGATTTTTTGGCAGGGCGTTGAATCTCGAAACATCACGGTTGAACTCAGCACGCAAAGCAATAAAAAAGGCACATTTGAATATACTGATACTCATTTTGATCATTTTATTCCCTATTTAAATATTGATCGCAAGCGTGTGCGCTCAAACAGTATAGAAAGGGTTTGGCACGATCTGTATCTGATACTGTTTGCGCAACCGTTGGAGGATTTAAAAGAATTAGTAAAAAATTTCAGTTACTTGAGTGCGCAACGCATCTCCCCGCAATTCATGTTTATTCCTGCCACAACGGATCAACTGGACATGGGGGTGAGCGGTGAGTTTGCCGCGCAAGTGTTGTATCGGAGACAGAATGATGTCGTTCATTTTGTCCCGCCTGAAAGCCTGATGGCAGATGTGGTGTCTGAAGCGTGGCAAGAATCATCGATTCTTGCTCTGCCCTTGCGTGATGCGGTCAATCAGATCATGCGCTCCCTTGCCGTGGAAGCACCGTTAAGGGTACGCGATCATGGCGTGGGATTTCAATTGCTGTTCGGGAACGCCAATTTGCCGCATGTGGGGCGAGGGCTGAATGGTTTATTGCCGTTGGTGGAGTTGGGATTATTGGCGGATCCCTTGCGCTTTTCCCCTACAGCGGAGTCACTTACTCTTGAGGAATACGCAGAAAAGTGTGCTTCCTGCAGCCATATTTTCTTGGAGGAGCCAGAGGCACATATCCACCCGAAAGCAGCCAACCGCTTGGCACACTATTTTGTCAGTTTGGCCATGGCGCAGCGGCGGTTGATGGTGGAGACGCACAGTGACCATTTGGTGCGTGGCCTGCGGCGCATGGCCGCGCAAGCCAAACCCGGCAGTTTTCTTGAAAAATGGCTATTGGATAATGTGGTGATCATTCATGTGTCACAAGATGCGCAAGGCTGTTCTCAGGTAGAGACCAGTCAATTGACGGTAGAGGGAGATTTGCAGGAAAAATGGCCTGCGGACTTCATGGATGCGGCTACGGATGAAGAGAGTGAGATCTATTTTGCCAAGTTGGATAAGAATGATGCGGCAGACAAACATGGAAGTGCGCTGATTTGGGAAGAGGGAGAAGAGCCAGAGTCCGAGGTGATGCTATGATTGGGGTGTTGGATCCAGCATTTTTTCTGCTTGGCAGTCCTGAGCAACTGCTGCATAATATGAATTTTATAAATAAATGTTGTCGCTTGCATGGAGTAAAGCTCCTTAGTAGTGGTTCATATGTTGGAATTGATTGGAAACATTTCTTAAGGGGTGCCATTGGAAGTGCCAATCAAGACTTAAAGCAGTCTGCGTGTGAGTTACGACAATATTTAAACAATGGATATAAACCTCCGCGATCAGATGTTGCTCGGTGTTGGCGGAGGGGATTTACACAACTATTTGATTTAACAGGCTTCGGACAAGGGAATTGGGAAAGTGGTATGGCACAGACAGTATTGAATGCGCTTTCTGCTGGTGAACAGGTGATTCTGTTGCTCAGTAAAGTACCCGGTCGTAATGTTCAGGTTCATCCGGTCGGTCATGGCAAGATGGAGGAGATAACGCGCTGGATACTCTACGTACAGGCCCGAACGATTGGTACGAGAGAGATTGCCTGTATGTACCACGCGCGCAACCTTCAGGAAAAGTGGACGATCCGCTATGATTGGCGCCTGCCTGCTCCTGGGCGTGGGGTGGATTATCCCTTTTGCGTGCCTGTCCATTGGTGGAAAGGGAATGTGAATGCCTTGCGCACCATCCGTAGCAAACCGGCTTTTGTCGATCGGTTTGGTAATGGCTGGGTGGTGCCGAGTGAATCGAGGCATGGCCACCATTGGGACGTGCACATAATGGGTGTCGCACAACAACAGAACATCGGACTGAATGAACTCAACGTGGTCGCCCATGGTGCGCCACAAGATCAAGGGCACGAAGGGGCTCTGCATCATTTGACCAAATCCAAACACCCCCATTTTTCTGGCGGGCGTTGGCAGTGCTAGTTCAAAGTATTGATTTATAATGATTTATCAAAAATCGTACAAAAAAGTGAAGAGGTGCGCATTTTTCCTTTGACTTAGCGGGGGGGATTTTGTATCTTCTGGGTCTGGCCGGGGAGGCCGCCTGAAACGAGAAGAGTTCAGGCAACGATCTTTCAAAATCTGGTAGTCATCGGTGTGGGC
>PDZU01000106.1 GCA_002753095.1 Magnetococcales bacterium | reverse complement strand
GGGCCCGGGCGACCGGGATCGGTTAGGGGGCCGCCGGTCTGGCGGTGGGGTGGGGGGGCGGCGGGGCCGACCCGGAAAGTTGGCGGGCGTTTGCTCTGTTGTTGGCCAGTTCGGTGTTGCTGGGAGCCTCTTTTATCGCCATGGCCTATCTGGTCAGCAGTCTGGTGCAGGAACGGGGGGCTGCCGCTGGTCTGGCCATCGCCATCTGGTTGTTCTTCGTGGTCTTGTATGACATGGGCCTGCTGGGGCTGCTGGTGGCTACCCGTGGCCAGATCCATGAGCAAATTTTTCCCTGGCTGCTGTTGGCCAACCCGGCAGATGTGTTCCGCCTGCTCAATCTGACCGCCTTTGAACAGGTGCGCAGCTTTGCCGGTTTGGCCGGCTTGAGTGGGGTGATGCCCTTTTCCGCTCTGCAACTGTTGGTGGCCCTATTGCTCTGGATTGTCGTCCCGTTGACGGCGGCTACCCTGCTGTTTCGACGGCGGGAACCATGATCCGGTTATGTGTTGTCCTCTTGCTGCTGGCGGGCTGTTCCGCGCCCCAGGATCCCATCCCCGTGGCCCGCGATCCGGGCAAAAGTGCCGTCGGCTATTATTGCGGCATGAATTTGATCGAACATCCCGGTCCAAAAGGACAACTCTATGTTGCCGGAGTGCCGGATCCGTTCTGGTTTTCTTCGGTGCGGGATCTGTTCATCTATCTGCAGACCGAAGGGTCCACCCGGCGCATCCTGGCGCTCTTTGTACACGACATGGGCCGGACCGATTGGCAAAAACCCGGTTCGGACAGTTGGATGAACGGGCAGGAGGCCTTTTTTGTGCTCGGTTCGCGCCGTGATGGCGGTATGGGCGGCAGCGAAATTGTCCCCTTTGGCACCCAACAGGGGGCTGAAGCCTTTATCAAGGCGTATGGTGGGCGCATCCTGCGCTATCCAGAGACCTTGGCCAGCCCGCTTTTTACCCCCGGCTCACCCCTTGCCGGGCGTTGAGTCGTTCCCGGAGCAGGGGCGGGTATAGCGACAGGCCGGATAGCCGGAACAGCCCCAAAAAGGTTGCCCGGCCTGCTGGCCGCGACCGGCCACCCGTTGCACCAGATGACCCTGGTGGCAGAGTGGGCAGGGGTGTTGTGCGCTCTGTCCATGCGGAGGGGGTGTCGTATCGGCTGTTGGGGTAACCCGTGTGCGGCTCTGCCGTCTGCTGCGGCTGCCACCCGGTCCGGCAGTGGTGCGACGGCTGCGGCTTCTGCCCGGTTTGGCGGCCTCTGCCGTTGGTGGGCTGCTGTTGTGGAGCAGGTTGGCGTGTTCGGCCAGCAGGGCCGCGACCGTCGCTGGGCTCTGGCTGCGTGCCTTGACCTGGGCAATCAGACGGTTGACCCAGATGACCACCTTCTCCTGAAACGCCTCCAACGTGCCCTGGCCCTGGGCAATATCCTCCAACGCCTGCTCCCAGACCGCTGTCGTGGCCGGATCGGTGACACTGTGCGGCAGCAGATCGACCAGTATGCGCCCCGCTGCTGCACTGACCAGACGATTTTTGCCCTCCCGGAACAATAATTGCCGCTTCACCAGGGTGTCGATGATGGCAGCCCGCGTGGCTTCGGTGCCGATGCCGGCGGTTTCACGCAATATCTGCCGCAGACGGGGATTTTCCACCGTCTTGCCCACCAGTTTCATGGCCTGGATCAAGCTCCCTTCCGTGTAGCGTTCCGGGGCCTTGGTCAATTTGTCGAGCAGATTGGCCGCCATCACCTGGGCCGTATCGCCGCGCTGCAGGGCGGGCAAAGCCTGCTCTTTGTCCGCCTGCTCCCCCGCCGGGGCTGTCGGTTGGCTCTGCAAGACCACCTTCCAACCGGGCAGACGGGTAACCCGGCCAGTGGCCCGGAAACGGTGCCCTCTGATCAGCAGTTCGATAACGCTTTGATCATATTCAAACGCTGGGAAAAATTGGGCAATATAGTGTCGTTGAATCCAGTCGTAGAGCTGACGCTCTTCGTGCGGGAGTGCGGCCACGCTCCGGTTGATGCCGGTGGGGATGATGGCATGGTGGGCGGTGATGCGGGCATCATCCCAGGCGCGCGAGCGCAGGGCCGGTTGGGCCTGCTGCAGCACTGGCTGGAGTGCTGGATCATTGCTGCCCAGGGCCGCCAGAATGCGCGCCGCCTCGCCCCATTGACTGTTGGGCAGATGGCGACAGTCGGTGCGTGGATAGGTGATCACCTTATGGGTTTCGTAGAGGGCTTGCGCCACCTCCAGGGTGCGTGAGGCGCTCATACTCCAGCGCCGCGAGGCCTCCTGCTGCAGGGTGGAGAGATCCAGCGGCAGCGGTGGTGCCTCTTTGACCCGTTTGGTCTCCGACTTTTGCACTTCGCCCAGGGCCTGTTCCACCTGGCGCAGCACGGTTTCTGCCCAGGGGCGCTGCAGACAACGTCCTTCGGCATCGGCCTGCTCTTCTGCGGGCTGCCATTGGGCGCGAAACGGTCCCTTCTGACTCTGCAGATCCACCCAAACCTCGTGGTAGGGGGTCGGCTGAAACTGTTCGATCAGGCGATCCCGATCCACCACCAGTTTCAGGGTGGGTGTCTGCACCCGGCCCACACTGAGCACCCCATCATGGCCGATTTGTCGTCCCAACAGCGTATAGGCGCGCGAAAGATTGATGCCGACCATCCAATCGGCTCTGGCGCGCCCCACCCCGGCCTGATAGAGCGGTTCGGTCTGGGCGCCGGGTCGGATGGCCTGCAGCGCCTTGCGAATGCTGCTCTCATCCAGGGCCGAAAGCCACAGGCGGCTGACCGGGCCACGATAGCCACACTCCACCAACAGCTCTCGACCAATGGTCTCCCCCTCCCGATCGGCATCGGTGGCGATCACCACCTCGCTGCTCGTGCGCAACAGGCTTTCGATCACCCGAAACTGCGGCATAACCTCCTGGCGTACCGCCAATTTCCACACTTGCGGCAGAATCGGCAGGGGTTCCATGCGCCAGCTTTTCCACTCCGGTTGGTAGGCTTCCGGCATGACCATCTCCAAAAGATGGCCCAGGCACCAGGTAACCCGACAGTGGACCCCCTCCAGATAGCCGGTCATTTTGCGATTTGCCGCCACGATTTGCGCAATATCGCGGGCCTGTGAGGGCTTTTCGCACAAAAACAGGCGCAGTCTGGTGGTGCTGTCTGTAGGCAGTCGGGCAGAGGGTCGGGTCATTTTTTGCTCATCGCCCATCCGGTTGGAATGAATATTGCTGTAAACATGAACACATGACAGCGGCAATGGGTGTAACGGGTGATGGATCGGCATGAATAGACTCAGGCAAAAGTGGTTCGAGATCAAGGCGTGGCTGACAAGCGGATTTTTTCCGTGGTTGAACCGTCTCTTTATGACGGAAGAGATGCTGTTGCAGTCGTTGCATGTGGAGTGGCAATCGTTGAACCAGCAGGTTGTGCTGCAGTTTCAGCAGGGCAATCGTGCCCGTGCGGTCTCTTTGGCGGAAGATGCAGCGCAAATTGCCATTCAGTTGGGTGCGGCGGGTAGTCCACAACTGGCGACCAGCTTAAATAATTTGGGGCTGCTGTATCGGGGACAGGGGCGCCTGACCGAGGCGGAGTCCTGTTACAAGCGTGCTTTGCTGCTGTTCGAGGAGGAGGCGCAGGTGGTTGCGCCGGGGGATATTGCCACCACCTTAAACAATTTGGCCACTTTGTATTATGGCCGGGGGGGGTATGGTCAGGCAGAGCTCTGTTATCGGCGGGCTCTGCACCTGTTGGAGAGCGAACCGGCCACAGAGTCTTTGGCGTTGGCCGAGGTGTTGAGCCAGTTGACGGCGTTGTACCAATTGCGGGGCGAGTATCCGCAGGCGGAGTCGTTGGCGGAGAGGGCGTTGCACCTGCGTGAGGCGTGTCTGGGGGTGGATCATCTGGAGATTGCCAAAAGCCTGAATGTATTGGCCGAGTTGCATCGTGCCCGCGAGCAGTGGGATCGGGCTGCCCAGGCGTATCAGCGGGCGCTGACCATTCGGGAGATCCATTTGGGGGTTACCCATCCCGATGTTCGGGCTGGTTTGCAGGGGTTGGCGGAGCTGTACCGGTTGCAGGGTCACTATGGACAGGCCGGGGCGTTACACCAGCGGGCGTTGGAGTTGGCCGAACAGGCGTCGGGGGCAGAGCATCCCGATTTGTTGCCCATTTTGAACAATCTGGTCGCCTTGTATCGTCAGCAGGGCCATTATGGGCAAGCGGCTCAATATTGTCGTCGGGTGATGTCGATTCAGGAGCGCACCCGGGATATTGGCGATCCAGAGTGGCTGAAGAGTTTGACCGATCTGGCGGAGTTGTACCGTCTGCAGGGACAGTATGCCCAGGCGGAACCGTTGTATCAACGCGCCTTGGATCAGCGAGAGCGTCGTTTGGGGGCGGGTCATCCCGATGTGGCGACCAGTCTGCATAATTTGGGTACCATCTATTACGCCCAGGGCAAATATGCCCGGGCTGAACCGTTGTTTCGCCGTTGTTTGGAAATTCGCGAGCGGGTATATGGTCTGGAGCATGCGGAGGTGGCCCAGGTATTGAACAATCTGGCCTTGTTGTGCGACAGCCAGGGGCAGTATGCGGTCGCTGGACCGCTTTATGAGCGGGCTTTGGCGATTCGGGAAAAACTGTATGGCGATGATCATGTGGATGTGGCCAAGAGTCTGAATAATCTGGCCTCCTTTTACAACGCGCGTGGTGAGTATACAAAGGCGGAACCGCTCTTTTGGCGCGGTTTGGCCATTCGGGAGCGCTTGTTGGGGGCCGAGCACCCGGATGTGGCGGGCAGTTTGAACAATCTGGCTCTTTTGTATGGGGCGCAGGGGGCCCATGCCCAGGCGGAACCGCTTTATGAGCGGGCTTTGGCCATTTTTGAGCGGGCTTATGGTCAGGAACATCCCAACGTGGCGGCGGCTCTGAATAATTTGGCGGAGATCTACCGCATTCAGGGGCAGTCCAAACGGGCAGAGCCGTTGTATCTGCAGGCTTTGGCCATTCGGGAGAAGGTGTTTGGTTTGGTACATGCCAGTGTGGCGGGCAGTCTGAATAATCTGGCCTTGGTCTATCGGGCCGATGGGCGGATCGACGAGGCGGAGGCGCTTTATCAGCGTTCTTTGGCCATTTTTGAGCAGGTTTACGGGGGGGAACATCCCAATGTGGCCACGACGTTGACCAATTTGGCGGCCATCCACTATGCCCGTGGTCACTATGCCGCCTCGGAGGGGTTGGTAGCCAGGGCTCTGGCGATTCGGGAAAAGGTGTTTGGGGCGACCCATCCCAGTGTGCAGACCAGTCAGCATCAGTTGCAGGAGTTGCGCAAGTTGCAGCAGACTGAGGCAGTGTCATGATCGTGACCATTCTGGGGTGCGGTACCGGGATCCCTTCGTTACAGCATCATGCGCCGGGCTATCTGTTGGAGGTGGCGGGGCTGCGTTTCTTGATCGATTGTGGCAGTGGCACGCTGTTGCAACTGGAACGCCTGCAGAAACCTTTCCACACCTTGGATGGGGTATGGATCACCCATACCCACGCCGACCATATCGGCGAGTTGACCGCTTTGGTGCATGCCTTGCGCCTGCCGGGTTTGCCGCGCAGCACACCGTTTTATCTGTTTGGTCCCGCCGGATTTATCCCATTCTTTGAGCAGATTGTCGCACCGGTTGCGGCGGCGCCAGACAAATTTCCTTTTTTTGTTGCCGAGGTGGCCGAGCATCACTCCCTGGCCGGGGTGACAGTGCGCACCACACCCGTGCTGCACTCGGACCGTTTCGAGAGCCGCAGTTACCGGTTTGAGCATGCGGGCAAGAGTGTTGTTTTTTCTGGCGATTGTGATGAAGATCCCCGTTTGCTGGCCTTGGCCACGGGGGCAGATCTATTGATCCTTGATTGTTCCACCCTGGCGGACAACAAGGTCAAAGGCCACCTGTCGGCCAAAGAGGCGGGTTGGCTGGCGGCCCAGGCCGGGGTCAAGCGGATGGTTGCCAGCCATCTCTACCCGATCAACGCCCCGGAGGAGGCGCGTTTGGCCGAATGTCGGCTCCACTACTCCGGGCCGTTGCAACTGGCGGAGGATTTGTTGTCGGTGGTGGTTTGACTATGGCAAAACCGGCTTGAAAGGTTTGATGGTCACCTGGCTGTAGACCCCGGCGGCCACGTAGGGGTCGGCATTGGCCCAGGCTTGACAGGCTTCCAGGGAGCCAAAATCGGCCACGATCAAGCTGCCGCTGAAGCTGGTCAGTGACGCGTCGTCGTGCAAAACCGGAAACGGGCCGGCCAACAGCAACCGACCCTCCGTTTTCAACTGTTCCAGTCGTTGCAAATGGGCTGGGCGGGCGGCGAGGCGTAAAGACAAACTGTCGGTTACATCCTCACCGATAATGGCAAAATACATGACACAACCCCTGTTCTGCCGACTACATGCGCACGCGCAGGCGCTCGGTGGTTTTGTTCAGGCGCTCAATCAACTTGGCAATAATCTGGTCCTTGACCTTTTCGCGAATCTCCGCGCTCAACCGTTTCATCAGTTCCTGGTCAACCTGCAGAGCCACCACCGAGTCATCGATGGCCACCACACTGGTTTGGCGGGGTTCGTTGGTGAGAAAGGCCATCTCGCCAAAAAATTCACCCGTGCCCAGATTGATGATGGCTGCTCCCTGTTTGACCACGCTGACCGTGCCCGCCAGAATGATGAAAAATGAGGTATCTGTATCGCCCTCTTTCACCACTTTGGCCCCGGCCCGATAGGACTTGAAAGCGGTTTGGTTGCCGGCTACCCGCTTTTTTTCATAAGAGGAAAAATCCTGAAAGAATGGTATCTTGTCAAGAAGTTCGACCAGCTTGTCCTGGTTCACTTCACCATTTTGTGACATGGTCAGGTATCCTGAAGTTGGAGAATGAGGTGTCGTGCCGTCTATCGATTGTCCAGATAAGCTGGGGCCAACCGGTGACGCACCGACACGAAGATGGTATAATTACCTCAAATGAGTGTACCTCTTCAAGCAAAACGGTGAAAGTGATGGATGAGAATACCCAAAAAATTTTTACGACCATCCAGGAGAAGCTGGTTCTCCTAAGGGGGCATCTTTGACTACGAAAATGGCAAAAGTCGGTTGGAGGAGCTTTCTGCCCTGAGTGAGGATCCGGTTTTGTGGGCCAATCCGGGCGAGGCCAAGCGCTTGATGCGCGAAAAAAGAGAGCTGGAAAAGACCATTGGTGAATGGGAGAGTCTGGAGCGTGCTCTGCACGACAGCGAAGCTCTTTACCAGATGGCCGAAGAGGAGGGCGATCAGGAGGTGGTCACCGAAATCAGCCAGCAGGCCAGTGAGATGTTGCAGAGAGTGGATGCTTTGGAGCTGCAACGGATGTTGTCGGGCGAGGCGGACATCAATAACGCCTTCCTGGAGATTCATCCTGGTGCTGGTGGTACCGAGTCGCAGGACTGGGCTGACATGCTTCTGCGTATGTATCTGCGTTGGTGTGACAAGCATGGTTACAAGGCTGAGGTTAACGACTATCAACCTGGTGATGAGGCTGGTTGCAAATCGGTATCGGTGCGTATTGAGGGGGAGTTTTCCTACGGCTATCTGAAGACCGAGGGTGGGGTGCATCGTTTGGTCCGCATTAGTCCTTTTGATTCCAATGCGCGGCGTCACACCTCCTTTGCTTCGGTCTATGTCTATCCAGAGGTGGATGAGACGATCCAGGTTGAGATCGACGAGAAAGATTTGCGCATTGATACCTATCGGGCTTCTGGGGCCGGTGGTCAGCATGTCAACAAAACCAGTTCGGCAGTGCGTATTACCCATTTTCCCACCGGGATTGTGGTGCAGTGTCAGAATGGGCGGTCGCAGCATCGCAACAAGGATGAGGCGATGAGCATGTTGAAATCGCGTCTGTTCCAGTTGGAGATGGACAGGCGGGCGGAAGAGAGTCAGGCGCTCAACGATGCCAAAACCGAGATTGGTTGGGGCCATCAGATTCGTTCGTATGTGTTGCACCCCTACCGGATGGTCAAGGATCTGCGTACCGGGGTAGAAAAGGGCAACGCAGATGCGGTGTTGGATGGTGAGTTGGATGATTTCCTGCGGGCTGCGTTGGCGCGACGCCTGGGCGATGCCTCCTAGCGATAGTAGGGGTTTTCACGCGAAAAAATTTCTGCGGGGTGCAGGGGCGATCATCGCCCCTGCTGGGTGCAGGGCAAAGAGTTTGTGAATAAATCGTCGCGAGCAAGCCCATAGGCTGCGCAGCAGATTTATTCACAAACTTGTTATCCTCCAGGCTGGCGCCCAACTTGGCAGCAAACTCTCACAAACTCAGGGGCTAGCGCAGTCCCAACCAATTGGGCACAAGAAACAGACCGGTCAGCACCCCCAGCATCACCTTGACGAAGAAACCCGTGGGGGAGCGCCAGTTGCGTATACGCACCAGCACCATCAGTACCACCATGGCGCAGACGATAACCGGACCTGTCGGCAGATCCCACAGCGCCGACAAAAACAGTCCCAACAGATAAGCCAGGATACCAACCGCATAACCCGCCAGAAGTTGTTGATACCCCTGCAGATCGTGAACCGCCAAGGCAGGCACGATCAGACTGGCAAACACCAGATAAATACCGACCAACTGCACCGAAGCGGTCACCATCAGGGCAAAGAGCAGATAAAAACCCAAATCTCCCAACAGCGATTGCCCTGCAAACCAGAGGATCAACAACACGGCATACAATCCGGCCACAGGCACCAGATCATCCACCGTGGTCCAAAGGATTTGTCCACTTAACAGATCCTGGAGATGCTCTCCTCCATGGGGATTGCCAGCCAACAACAACAATCCGAGGCAGGCCGCCGCCACAAAGTAAGCGTCCATTTCTCCCCAGGGTACCCATTGATTTTGAAAGGTGAGACTCTATCTGAAAACAACCTTTTCAGGAGGTCGAGATGGGTACAAGCGGGAGCAATAAAGTCGCAGTAGCTGG
>PDZU01000025.1 GCA_002753095.1 Magnetococcales bacterium | reverse complement strand
GGTGGCCATAGCGAGGAGGTCACACCCGATCCCATACCGAACTCGGTAGTTAAGCTCCTCAGCGCCGATGATACTGCATCTCAAGATGTGGGAAAGTAGGACACTGCCAGGAAGTTTTTTTTATACGCTGCAAGGAGTAACCGTTGTGAAAAGCTTCATGGCTACCCCTAAAGATATCACCCGCCAGTGGTGCCTGATTGATGCAGAGGATGTCGTACTGGGTCGTCTGGCAAGTGAAGCGGCACGTCGTCTGCGCGGCAAGCATAAACCGATCTATACCCCCTTCATGGATACCGGCGATTTCATCATTGTCGTCAATGCTGAAAAAGTTCGTTTGACCGGCAGTAAAATGAGTGACAAGATGTACTATCGTCACAGCCGTTATCCGGGTGGTTTGCGCTCGATCAGTGCGGAGGGAGTGTTGTCTGGTTCCCATCCAGAGCGGGTTATTGAGACAGCGATTCGTGGCATGCTGCCCAAGAACAAGCTTGGTCGGCAGATGTTTCGCAAGCTGAAAATTTACAAGGGATCCGAGCATCCCCATGCGGCACAGCAACCGGTCGCTTTGGAGATGGCTAAGCAGTAAAAGGTATTCACGCCCCTGGGCAGCATGCCCAGATCAAGATGGAGTGTGTTTGTTATGTCTTTGGCGAATGCAACATACGCGACCGGCAAGCGCAAGGAGGCAGTGGCAAAGGTTTGGATCATGTCTGGCTCCGGCAAAATTACGGTCAACAAGCGTGATTTGGGTGATTATTTCGGGCGTGACGTGTTGAGCATGATCGTCCGGCAGCCCTTCAAAGTGACTGATACGGTGGATAAGTTTGATGTGGTGGTCTCCACCAACGGTGGTGGGATTTCCGGTCAGGCTGGGGCTATTAAACACGGTATCTCCAAGGCGTTGATTATCTACGAACCGGAGCATCGGGGTGTGTTGAAAAAGGCGGGCTTCCTGACCCGTGACTCTCGTACTGTTGAACGCAAAAAGTACGGTCAGCATAAGGCCCGCAAGAGTACACAGTACTCCAAACGTTAAGTGCGCTTGGCAGACGATATACCAAAGAGGGGAGGCTTTCGAGCCTCTCTTTTTTTTTGTGCTGTTGCGGGAGAGCCGTTTTTTTTGTAAATTCATTTTGCACTTTTTGCGAAATATTTATAATATGGATAAAAATATGCAATTCTCGATCTAACGGCAAGGAGTCGATTCGTGGCAGCACATTTGGGAGAAGGGCAGCGGGCAGAAAAGGTTGGGCGCGGACGTTTGTGGATGATTTTTGCGGGTGGCTTGGCTGTGGGGGGTTTGGGTTTTGTCTTGTTCCATTTTGTCATCATGGACGGCTATACCAACAGCCTGGAGATGTGCATCTCTTGTCATGAGATGGATGGGGTGTATAAGGAGTATCAACAGAGCACCCACTATAAAAATCCGGCGGGCGTGCGGGTGGTGTGTGCCAGTTGTCACATACCGCATGGCAAGGGGTTGGTGGATTATGTAGACAAGCTGCTGGACAAGGTGATTGTGGGTGGGCGCCATTTGTACCATCATGTGGTGGGTACCTATCCAGACCAGGAATCCTTCGAGCGTTCCCGTTATCGTTTGGCGCAGCAGGTGTTGGAAAATATGCGGCAGCGCGATTCCAAAGAGTGCCGGCAGTGTCACAGCTATGAGTCCATGTTGTTTGCCCGGCAGGATCGTTCCGCAGCCAGCAAGCATGAGAGGATGATGAAAGAGGGGAACAAGACTTGTGTCGATTGTCACTCCGGCATTGTCCATGAGGAGCCCAAAGAGCCGACAGCAGAGGGTAAGTAGTCTGTCTGCAAATGTAAACGTAGAGGTGTTGGGAGTGGACAGACAATTGATCCTGGGCAGTTCCAATGACCGTTGATCGACAAGGGTGAAAGAATATGAACAGGAATGGCAAAAGGGGTGCGGGGGTGTTGGTGCTGGCGGTTGTTGTGTCATGGTTGAGCCTGCCATTACAGGCGTCGGAGCGGGAGGTTTATGTGCAATCGGTAATTTCGTTATTGCGCACCCATTCGGAGACCATTCGTCAGTTGGCTCAACAAGATTTTAAATACAGTCGTAATTTGGCGCGGCATGCCGATGCCTTGATTCACACCTTTGGCTTATTGGGACCGATGGACTGGCATGCGGCGGAGGCCAGTTTCTTGCATAAGAAGCAAAATGATGGGCCGCAGGTGCAATCGGAGGATTTTGACCGTTTGGCGGATCAATGCCAAAAATCGATGCGCACGTTGCAGCAAGCATCTTTGTCGCATGTGGAGCATGGCGGGTCGGCAGCACCGGTGATCAAGGCGCTGGAAGACATTCAAAATAAATGCACCGGTTGTCATGACCTGTTGGATGGGGCGGCGCCGGATGTTTGGGGAAAGCACGGAAAAAAATAGGAATAGGTTTGAATGATTGCGGGGTGCCGTGCGAAGCCCTGCTTGCGATGTGTGGCGTTTTTAAGAAGCAAATGCGCAGCATTTGCGCACGCCGCACAGATTTGTGCCCCGCAGGGGCACTCTTTGGGAGGGCGGAGCCCGACTTTTAACTTTGCCAACTCTGACGAGTTTTTTGTGTTCGATGGGTGAAGGCGGTGATTCTGGAGCTTGCGGATTTACCGGCGGGAAAAAGCCATTGAGGAGGTTTGGCTTGGCGCCTAAAGGAGCGCCAAGCCAAACCTATCGCTTCAATAAGGCGCGCGGCGCCGACGCAAAAAGCGCGTCGGCTTGTTGCGAAAGGCGCGCCAAGGGCAAAAGCCAAGTCCCAGGACGCTGTCCTGGACCTGCCAGGGAGCTGCGCTCCCTGGACCCGCAGTCGTTTTGGGTACTGAAGATGATGATCAGGAATGCAACTGCGAAGAGAGAATTTCCAGCAACTCCACCTCAAAAATCAACGTGGCTTCGGAGGCAATCAGCAACCCGGCACCCGTGCTGCCATAGGCCAAATCGGCGGGAATGACAAAGCGGTAGTGACTACCCACTGACATCAACTGCAACCCTTCACGCCAGCCGGAGATGACATCCATCAGGCTGATATTGAGGGGTTGATTGCGGGCATAAGAGCTGTCAAATTCCACACCGTTGATCAACGTTCCGCAATAATGGACGATCACTTGACTGGTGGAGTCTGGCTTTGGACCAGAGCCCTCGCGCAATACTTCCCACTGCAGACCACGGCGGGTTGTGGTCACACCGGCACGTTTGGCATTGTTTTGTTGATACTCTGCGCCGATCCGCGCATGATAATCGGCCCGTTTGCGGCCCAGGATAAAGTTGAAGAGAATGGTACGCAGTTTACCGAGAAACATGGCGAGGGTATCCCATGCAAGCAGGTTGTGATAATGATACACTCCGCGCAGTCTATCACCATTCGGGCGTGGCTGTGAAGTTGCAATTTTGCAAATTACGATTAAAATGCTCTTTTTTGGGTGCGTCATTCGGGAATCATTGCTCATGAAACTGACCTATCGGTGGTTATTGGAACATTTGGAGAGCTCTCTTACTCCCCAGGTTATCGGTGAACGGTTGACCATGGCGGGATTGGAGCTGGAGGGGTTGACTGATTTGCGACGTGGTTTGGAACGGGTGCAAACAGGTACGTTGTTGGTGGTAGCCCCCCATCCCAATGCCGACCGTTTAACTGTGTGTCAGGTTCAGGTGGGCGCAGAGTGCTTGACCATTGTCTGCGGTGCCACCAACCACCGCCAAGGTGACAAGGTGGCGGTAGCACGGGAAGGGGCGCAATTGGCCAATGGCATGACCATTTGCATCAGCCAGGTGCGCGGCCAACGCTCGGAAGGGATGCTCTGTTCCCGCGCGGAGTTGGGGTTAAGCGGTTCTTCGGAGGGGATTCTCATTTTGCCGCCGGAAACAGCGGATGGTTTGCCATTGTCTACGGTCATTGGGCGCGATGATCATCTGTTTGAGTTGAGTTTGACCCCGAATCGCGGCGATTGTTTGGGTGTGCGTGGCATTGCCCGCGAGTTGGGTGCCTTGACGCAGACACCACTGCGACCGCTTGCGGTGCAGCCCCCGCCAGTGGTCAACCACCCAGAACAGGTACGCATCGAGGATGCCCAGGGCTGCCCGCGTTATGCCGGTCGGATTATCCGGGGGGTACGCATTGCTCCTAGTCCAGATTGGTTGCGCCTGCGTCTGGAGGCGGTCGGTCTGCGCAGCATCAATAATGTGGTGGATGTCACCAACTATATTCTGCTCGATCTCAACCAACCTTTGCATGCCTTTGATTTGGATAAAGTGCAACTGCCGATCGTGGTGCGCCGTGCCAAGGCGGGGGAGTGTTTGCGCACCCTGGATGGTGTGGAGCGCACTTTGGATGGTGAGATGACGGTGATTGCCGATGGTCAGCAGGCGTTGGCCTTGGCGGGCATCATGGGTGGGGAAGAGAGTGGGGTGACCGAGGCAACGCAGGATATTTTCCTGGAGGCAGCCTACTTTGAGCCAATTCGCATTGCCCGCACCGGGCGCAAATTGGCTGTGCAGAGCGATTCCCGCTACCGTTTTGAACGGGGCATCGATCCAGAGGGGGTGCTGCTCGCCCTGCAGCGGGCGACCGAGTGGATTGTGCAACTGGCTGGCGGGGTGGCGGAGGCGGTTACCTGGGTGGATGCGGGTACTTGGTCCATGCCTGCCCCGGTGAGTATGCGTCCACAGCGCATCAATCAGTTGGGCGGAATTGCCCTGAGCCCGGAGGCGATGTCCACCATGTTAGGTTACCTGGGCTGTCGCTTGGTGGATGGTCCGCCGCACCAGTTGACCTTTCAGCCGCCCAGCCATCGCCATGATTTGCGCCGGGAAGAAGATTTATTGGAAGAGGTGATCCGTTTGTATGGCTATGATCGGATTCAGGTCAGTCTACCCCGCCTGGAGGTGAATGCCCCAGAGAGGCCAGCCATTGAGCGTACCCTGGCCACTGTGCATCACTGTTTGGGGGGGCGTGGCTATCTGGAGGTGATCAACTATGCCTTCATCAGTGCGGAGTTGCAGCAACAGTTCAATCCAACCCTGCGCGGTACGGCCCTGCTCAACCCCATCTCCGCCGAACAGGCGGTGCTGCGTACCTGTCTGGTGACCGGTCTGGTGGACAATGCCCGCCGCAATGTCAGTCGAGGCAACCATACTCTGCGTTTTTACGAGGTGGGAGGGGTCTTTGTGCCACTCAGTGGCAGTCAATTGCGTGAGGCGCAACGTCTGGCCCTGCTGTTGTCGGGACCGCTCTATGGACGCAACTGGCACACCCCGGATCGGGAGGCAGATTTCTTTGATTTGAAAGGGGATGTGACCGCTCTGTTGCGCAGCATGGGCTGGGATGAGGTGCGCTTTGAAGCGGGTGGACCCTCCTTCCTGCACCCAGGCCGCAAGGCGATCATTCTGGCTGGCGATCTGCACCTGGGCTGGTTGGGAACGTTGCACCCCACGGTGCAGGCACAACGGGAGCTGTCGCAGAGCGTGCAGATTTGCGAATTGGAAGAGGTGGCCTTGACCCATGCCCTGCATGCCACGGTTGCCCCGGCTGCAGCCAGCCGTTTTCCGGCCCTGGAACGGGACTTTGCCTTTGTGGTTGCCCAGGATCTACCCAGCATGGCCCTGCTGGAGGCCATTCGCACCGTGGATGGCAGCCTGATTCGCTCTGTGGATCTGTTTGATCTGTATACCGGTTCCCATCTGCCCGCCGACCGCAAGAGTCTGGCGGTACGGGTTGTGCTGCAAGCCGACGACCGCACCTTGACCGACCAGGAGGCGCAAAATATCTCCGATCGGATTGTTGCCCAGATGGCCCAACAGTTTGCCGCCACGTTGCGTTGAGCGAAAAATATTTCGTAACTATTCAATACCCCACACAATTGCAGATCCAGAGAGCACAGTTCTCTGGATCTGTCATTATCACATCACAGATGTTCCTGGCAGCGTGATACGGTTCTTGCTAGAATGCGCGGTTTCTGGGTCACGATAAAGATCCCTTAACCTGCATCGAAGAGAGAACGCCATGTCCGCTGTCCCTCTGTTGGATTTAACCGCTCTCCCGGCTGAACAACGCTTGGGACAACTGGTATCGGCTTTGGATAGCCTGTCTGCCGGTCAGAGTGTGACTGTGCAAACAACTGCCCAATGGGATGATCTCCTGCTGGGCTTGCAAGAACAGCGCTGGGGCCAATACGATTGGCGCCCTGTTTCCGATCCCGCCGAGCAAAGGACGGTCCTTCTGGTTCGTCTACAGTCTGGAGTTGGTCAGTCCATCCCGGCCTTTTTTACCCGCGATCACCACCATTGTGACGCCCTCTACGCCGAAACGGAAAATGCCGCCAACGACGGCGATACCGCACGCATGGCAGAATACTGCCGGCAGTTTCTCGCCGCCATGACCCATCACTTCCAGATGGAGGAGAGTGGTCTTTTTCCCGCTTTCGAGAATAAAACCGGTATGCGCCAGGGGCCGACCATGGTCATGCGCTCCGAACATGAACAAATGCGCGGTTTGATGCGGCAAATGTTGCAGGCCGCCGAAACAGGCGATGCGGAGTTGATGCTCAAAGCGGGCGGAACCCTGCTGTTCGTCATGCAACAACATAATGTAAAAGAGGAACAGATGCTCTATCCCATGTCGGAAATGCACCTGCGACCGGCAGATGCCCTCCTGCAAGAGATTCAACGGTTGTAATCATCCCTTTGGCTCGGTTGCTGCCTGCACCGCTGATGGTCGAGGCAGCAACCTGATCATTCACCGCCCTTCAGGAGTCCTGTTCATGCCAGTAAGGTTCCGTTTGTTGCTGACAGTGGTGCTGCTTGGGCTTCTGACAGGTTGCGGCTATAAAGGCAGAGAGGGGCTCAATCTGCCCGGTCAACCCCCCATCAAGGAAGAGCGCTGGCCATCCTTTCAGTTCCAGGAGAGATGATCCCCATGGCCATGACCGTTCTCTCTCCAGAAATTCCTTAAAGCAGGATTGCAGCATGGATCATTTTATCTATCGGGAAAATCAGCTCTTCTGTGAACAGGTTCCCCTGGAGCGCATCGCCAGGGAGGTCGGAACTCCCTTCTATTGTTACTCCGAACAGACCCTTTGCCATCACTATCGGGTTTTTGAGCAAGCCTTTGCCGCTTTTCCCCATTTGATCTGTTTTTCCGTTAAGGCCAACAGCAATCTGGCGGTACTCGATGCCCTGTATCGGCAGGGGGCCGGTTTTGATATCGTCTCCGGTGGTGAACTGGCTCGCGTGCAACGCATCGGTTGCCCTGGGGAACGTGTTGTCTTCTCTGGTGTGGGTAAAAGCAGTGCGGAAATTCAAGCCGCCCTGCGCTATGGTATCCGTTTGTTCAATGTGGAGTCCTACGCCGAACTGCGCCGTATCAACCAGTTGGCTGGGGAAATGGGTAGCAAAGCCCCCATTGCCCTGCGCATCAATCCCGATGTAGATCCCAAAACCCATCCCCATATTTCCACCGGTTTGCGCCGCAATAAATTTGGGATTCCTTATCAACAGGCCCTTGCCCTCTATCGGGAGGCGGCCCGCATGCCCCATCTGGAACTGTTGGGGCTCGATTGCCACATCGGTTCACAATTGACCGATCTGGAACCCTTTGTCGATGCCCTGCGTCGGGTCATACTGCTGCTGGATGCTTTGGAAAAAGAGGGGATCCTGCTGCGTTATCTGGATCTGGGTGGCGGGCTGGGCATTCCCTACGAGGAGGGCCGCTTGCCGCCCCATCCTGGTCTCTATGCCGGGGCATTGTTGGCTGAGTTATCCCTGACCTCTTTTGCCAAACGGCAGGGAACCCTGATCCTGGAACCTGGGCGGGTCATCGCCGGAAATGCCGGGGTTTTGGTCGCCCGCGTGGAATATATCAAACAGGGTGAAGAGAAGCTGTTCATCATCCTGGATGCCGGCATGAACGATCTGATTCGGCCTGCCCTCTATAGCGCCTATCACACTTTGTTGCCGGTGGAACGCCGCTTTGGTCAGGAAGAGCACTTGGCCGACGTGGTGGGCCCCATCTGCGAATCCGGTGATTTTTTTGCCCATGATCGTCTCTTGCCACCCTTCCAGGAGGGCGATCTTTTGGCAGTGCGCTCGGCAGGAGCCTACGGTTTTACCATGAGCAGTAACTATAATTCTCGTCCCCGCGTGGCAGAGGTCATGGTACGCGGTAACCATTTCGCCGTGGTCCGACAACGGGAAAACATTGCACAAATGTTGGCCAGCGAATCACTCTTTCCGGTACCATTACCGGGTTGACCTCTGATCAGGGAGCGTGTTGAACCATGCAGTTTATCGATCTTAAGGCCCAATATCGGGCCTACCAAACCGCCATCGATGCCGCCATCCAAGAGGTGATGCACTCTGCCCAGTTTATCAATGGTCCGCAGGTGGCCCAACTGGAGCAAGCGTTGGCCCGCTTTGTCGGGGTGGATCATGCCGTCGGGTTCTCCTCTGGTACCGATGCCCTGCTGGCCCTGTTGATGGCCCGTGGCATTGCTCCCGGCGATGAGGTGATTACCACGCCATTTACCTTTATCGCCACCGCCGAGGTGATCCGTCTGGTGGGGGCCAAGCCGGTCTTTGTCGATGTGGATCCAGATACCTTGAATATCGACCCGGATGGGGTGGCTGAAGCCATTACCCCCCGCAGCAAAATGATCCTGCCGGTCAGTCTCTATGGGCAGTGTGCCGACTTTGGGCGTTTGAATGCCATCGCCGATCAACACGGTTTATGGTGTGTGGAAGATGGTTGCCAATCGTTTGGTGCGCTCTATCGCGGTCAACGCTCCTGCGGTTTGAGCGATGCGGCAGCCACCTCCTTCTTCCCGGCCAAACCCTTGGGCGGCAGTGGTGATGGGGGCATGGCCTTTACCCACGATGCCGCGTTGGCCGAACGGTTGCGGGTGATTCGTGAACATGGTCAGGTGGCGCGTTATCAACATGCCGTGTTGGGCCTGAATGGTCGACTGGATACGCTGCAGGCAGCCATCCTTCTGGCCAAACTGCCCCATTTTGAGGCGGAAATTGCCGCCCGGCAACAGGTGGCCCAACGCTACATGAGCCGTCTTGCCGGTCGGGTACGTCTGCCGGTTATCCGGCCCGATACGCAGAGCGTTTTTGCCCAGTTTACCATTCGTGTTGCCAACCGGGATGCCGTACAAAAAGCCCTGGCTGCGCGCGGCATCCCAACCGCCGTTCACTATCCGGCACCCCTGCATCAACAGGCGGTTTTTGCCGATCTGGGCTATGCCGCCGCAGCCTTTCCTGCGGCCAATCAGGCGGCAGCCGAAGTTCTCTCCCTGCCCATGCACCCCTTCCTGAGCAACGCCGATCAGGATCAGGTGATCGATGCCCTGTTGGAGCAGCTTGCATGAGCGAACTCGCGCAGGCACTGGCCCGTGCCGAGCGGGCAGAAAAATTGGCTCACGAACTGCGCCAACTGTTGCAGGCCGTGCCGCACGGTCTGGGCGATCATACCGATTTTTGCCGTTTACAACATGGCGGTGTGCCGCCCAGAGATGACAGCGTCTGTCATTGTCACGTGGGCAAGATACGTCGTGCCCTGCAATCGTCTCGGCTTTCTTAGGATTATTTCCGGCATCCATGGCTTCCCAAACCTCTGTTCAATCCGTTACATCGCCCACCTGGAGCAAACTGCTGCTCGTATTTCTGGCCGTGCTCTGGTTTGCCCTGCTGGGCTATCGGGATCTGAATGAGCCCGATGAAGGGCGCTATGCCGAAATCCCCCGCGAAATGGTGGCCAGCGGTGATTGGTTGACCCCACGCCTGAACGGTTTTCAATACTTTGAAAAACCGCCACTGCAATATTGGGCAACCGCCATCTTTTATCAACTTTTTGGCAGTAGTGCCGCCACCTCCCGTTTGTGGAGCGCCCTGATGGGCTTTGTCGGCATCCTGTGGGTGATCCATGTGGGCAGTCGACTGTTCGGCAGTCGAACCGGTTGGTATGCCGGTTTTATCCTGACCAGTATGCTGCTGTATGCCGCCATGGGCCATTTTAATACGTTGGATATGGGGTTGTCGGTTTGGCTGTTCCTGGGTATCGGTGCACTGGTTTTGGCCCAGACACAACGGGAGAGCGATCCCGTGGCCTGTCGCAACGGGATGCTGTTCGGTTGGGCCGCTCTGGCCGGTGCCTGCATGAGCAAAGGGTTGATCGGCCTGATATTGCCGGGGGGGGCGCTGCTCCTCTACTCTCTGTGGCAACGGGATTGGCATCTCTGGCGCCATCTGTACCTGGGGCGCGGGTTGCTGCTCTTTCTGTTGTTGACCTTTCCCTGGGTGTGGGAGGTCAATCAGGCCAATCCGGAGTTTGCCCGCTTTTTTTTCATCCATGAACATTTTGCCCGCTATACCACCTCCGTACACAGTCGGGTCGGTCCGTGGTGGTATTTTATCGGGGTTTTTATTTTGGGCTGCGTACCTTGGACGCAACGGGCGGTGGTCGCCTTGTGTAAACCGGGTTTTTCCTGGCGGGCAGGGGCGGGCAGCTTTGATCCCGTGCGCCTGCTGTGGGTCTATATCCTCTTTGTGATCTTTTTTTTCAGTATTTCCCAGTCCAAGTTGATTCCTTATATTCTGCCCGTTTTTCCCCCTTTGGCCCTGCTGATGGGACGGCATTTGACCCGACAGGAATCGGCACCAGAGGTGGGTTGGGAAACGCGTATTCTGGCCCTTCTCGCCTCTCTCTTGTTGTTGGGGGCCATGCATGTGGAACTCTTTGCCAATGATCGACGCCCGCTGGCCATGATGGAAGAGGCCAAGCCTTGGCTGCTGGCCGCCGGTACTGGCTTGGCCCTTGCTGTGGCCGCTTCCCTGTGGTGGCGTTGTCGCGGTGAACGTGCCCTGGCTGTGGTGGTTGTCGGTAACCTGTTTGCTTTTCAATGTATTGCCTGGGGTGCGGATGTCTTCTCCCCCAGCAACTCCAGTCGTAACGCTGCCCGTGCCATTCTTGCCCTCGAAGAGCGCGATCTGCCAGTCTATTGCGTGGACTGTTACTATCAATCCCTGCCCTTTTACCTGAATCGCACCATCCATATGGTGCAGTATCGGGGTGAACTGGATTTTGGCATCCGGCAACAGCCAGAGTTGTGGTTTGCCAATGGGGATGTCTTTTTGCAACGCTGGCAACAGGAGTCACAAGCGGTCGTCGTCTTTAACCAGGAACAGCGGCAAAAATGGCAAAAACTTGGCATGCCCATGCGTTTGATTTATCAGGATCCACGCCGCGCCGTCGCTCTGCGACGCTAATGGCTCGAGAATGAGGTTTTCCATGCCTTGGGAATATCTTGCCCTGATTTTTCTGTATGGGACGGTGATCGGCAGCTTTTTGAATGTCTGCATCTACCGCCTGCCCCGCGAGTTGAGCCTGCTTCGCCCCCGTTCCCACTGCCCGCACTGTCAGCACGGCGTTGCCTGGTATGACAATGTTCCCTTATGGAGTTGGCTGGCGCTGCGTGGGCGCTGTCGCCACTGTGGTCAGTCCATCTCCCCGCTGTATCCCTTGATCGAGTTGACCAGCGGTCTGCTGGCTCTGCATACCGCTTGGCACTTTGGCCTGCAGGGGGGCACCCTGCTGTTGATTGGACTCGGTTTTGCCTTTCTGGTGCTGATGGTGATCGATTTTTATCACTATATCCTGCCGGATGTGATCACCCTGCCGGGTATCCTGCTGGGGTTGCTCTGTGCCTTTTCTCCCCTGGGCGGTCCCCCGTTGGCCAATGGAGAGACGGCCGTGATTGGCGTTGTGGCTGGAGGAGGGGGGCTGTGGCTTTTTGCCTGGGTCTTTGAAAAAATAACCGGCAAAGTGGGTATGGGCATGGGCGATGTGAAACTGTTTGCCATGATCGGCGCCTGGTTGGGCTGGCAAAGCCTACCGCTGACCCTCTTTTTGGCCGGTGTGCTGGGCTCTGTGGTGGGCATCGGCTGGATCCTGTTGGCCGGACGGGATCGCTCTTTACCGATTCCCTTCGGTCCCTATCTGGTCATGGCTGCCTGGATCTCTCTGTTGTACGGCAAGGAGATCTATCGATGGTATCTCGCCTGACCGCAGGGCAGGGGGGACAACTGCTGCTGGTTGCCGTGACTGGCTCTTTGGGGTGTGGTAAAAGCCGGGTCAGCCGTTGGCTGGCAGAGCAGGGCGGTTACCTCCTGGATGCCGATCAGGAGGCGCGTGCCGTGCTGCAACCGGGTACGCCTGGTTGGCAGGCGGTGCTTGACCATTTTGGCCCAGAGATCTTGTTGGCCAGCCCGCACCCGGCGCCCATTGATCGCCGTCGTTTGGGGGAGATTGTCTTTGCCGACCCTGTCGCCCGCACCGCCCTGGAGGCCATGATCCATCCGCGCATCTATCAACGACAGGCCCAACAACTGCTGAGCTGGCAACAGGCAACCCCCGTGGGGCAGACCGCCATCGTCGTGGCTGAGGTGCCCCTGCTCTTTGAAGCGGCGATTGCCCACCGCTTCGATCGTTCGGTTGTGGTGCTGTGCGCAGAGCAACAGATGGAGCGCCTGCGCGAACGCAACCAAATGTCCGATGCCGTCAAACAGGCAGTCATCGCCCAGCAACTTTCCGAACAAGAAAAAGAGCAACGGGCTTGGTACTGCATCGACAACCGTTCGGCGTGGCCACATACGGAAGCGCAATTGCAGCAACTCTGGCGTCGGTTGCGGGGAGAAGCAGCACACCATCGAGTGGGTGTCTGGCCTGAGCACTGGCCGGAACGGAAGAGCACCCCCATCAGCCCTGCCCAGCGATTCGGTGACAGTGGATAAAAAAGTGATTGACTTTTGCCCAGAGGGTGTTTAACCTCCCTGTGGTTGGTGTGGCTCCCCGGTCGATCGGCTTTCCCCGCCGCGCCGGTTGCGAACGTCGCTGCATTATTGGTTTGTCTGTTGCCAGTGTACTATTTCGGGTATTGCGAACAAGCTGACTCCCTTTCCCCAGTCATACAACATCGTTCCGACGATTTGATCCAACGCCTGCCGACTTTTATGCCGCTGGTGCTCGCTTTCGTCTGAGTATCTTTGTACCCGGTTTGCTGTTCCTGCGTTTTTGTGGCAGGCAGGTTTATGTTGGCTTGACGCAAGCCAATCCACCTGCCGCTGTTGTTCAACCCACAGCATTTGATCGAATGCCCCATGAACCTAAAAGATCTGAAATCAGAAAGCGTTTCTGCCCTAACCGCCCTGGCTGTCGAAAAAAAGATCGAGGGCATCAATGGCATGCGCCGCCAGGATTTGATTTACGCCCTCCTGAAAGCGGAAAGCACCAATAATGGCCAGATCTATGGCGAAGGGGTATTGGAGGTGCTGCCGGATGGTTTTGGTTTCCTGCGGGCTCCCGATATGAACTATCTGCCCGGACCGGATGACATCTACGTCTCCCCCTCACAAATTCGCCGCTTTGCCCTGCGCACCGGCGATGTCATCGATGGACAGATTCGCGCCCCAAAAGAGAATGAACGCTATTTTGCCCTGTTGCGGGTGGAAAAAATCAACTTTGAAGAGCCTTTCAAAACGCGGGATAAAATTCTCTTTGATAACCTGACCCCTCTCTATCCCGATGAGCGGTTGGTCATGGAGGTGGAAAACTGCCCAGAAGAGGATATGGGTACCCGGGTGATCGACTTGGTTTGTCCCATTGGCAAGGGACAACGGGGGTTGATTGTCGCCCAGCCGCGCACCGGAAAAACCATGCTGATGCAGAGTATTGCCCACTCCATCGCCACCAATCACCCAGAGGTGATTCTGCAGGTGCTCTTGATCGATGAACGACCGGAAGAGGTGACCGATATGCAGCGCTCCGTGCGTGGCGAGGTGATCTCTTCCACCTTTGATGAACCCCCCACCCGTCATGTCCAGGTGGCCGAAATGGTCCTGGAAAAAGCCAAACGTCTGGTCGAACATAAAAAAGATGTGGTCATTCTGCTCGACTCCATCACCCGTTTGGCGCGGGCTTACAATACGGTTGCACCCCCCTCCGGTAAGGTATTGTCCGGTGGTATCGATGCCAATGCTTTGCAACGGCCAAAACGTTTTTTTGGTGCAGCCCGCAATATCGAAGAAGGCGGTTCCTTGACCATCATTGCCACCGCGTTGGTGGAGACCGGTTCCCGGATGGATGAGGTAATCTTCGAGGAGTTCAAGGGTACCGGTAACATGGAGTTGCATTTGGATCGTAAACTGGTCGAAAAACGTATTTTTCCGGCTATCGACATTGCCAAATCGGGCACCCGCAAGGAACAGTTATTGATCGATCGCGACGAATTGAACAAGCTTTGGTTGCTGCGCCGGGTGTTGTTGCCCATGGGACCGCAGGACTCCATGGGGTTTCTCCTGGACAAAGTTAAAGCAACAAAGAATAATGCCGAGTTTTTCTCCAGCATGAACAACTGACACACATTAGGAATCGATTACCATGAAAGCGGACATCCATCCTGACTATCACGAAGTGACCTATAGCTGCACCGGTTGCAACACCGTCATCACCACCCGTTCCACGGGCAGGGATTTGATTGTCGGTGTCTGTTCCTCCTGCCATCCTTTCTTTACCGGCAAGCACAAGCTGGTGGATACCGCTGGACGGATCGAGCGGTTTAAACGGAAATATGGTTTGGCGGGTTAATGCGGCGAACAGGCCGGAGGGGGGATCCTTTCCGGCCTGTTTGTCGGATTATGGCTGGGTATGCTGTTGTTCCCACTGCAGCAGCCACTGTTTGCTGGCAACGCCGCCTGGAGCGCTGAAGCCACCCAAGCCGCTGGCTCCCACCACGCGGTGACAGGGCAGCAGCAAGGGGAGGGGGTTGGCGGCCACCGCCTGACCGACGGCGCGTGGAGCGCTGCCCAGTTGTTGTGCCAGTTGGCCATAGCGCACGGTTTGACCCGGCGGGATGGCGGCCAACAGGTGGCCTACGCGCTGCTGAAATGGCGTTCCCGGCCACAGCAAAGGCACCGGAACCGGGCGGAAGTGACCGGTGAAATAGTCGGCCAGCCAGGAGCGCACCGCCTGCAGCAGGGTATGGTCCACCTCCGGTAGAGGGCTCTCTGGTGTTTGCCAAAAGAGCGCCGTCACGGAACCCTGCCGGCAATGGATGGCCTGGAAATGGGGGGAGAGCAGAGGTTGCAGGGCGGCTGGTATCTCTTCCCCGCAGGTGTTGGGCCAATCGACACGCCGCTCTGTCAGGCGGTTGTTCCCATCAACAGGATGTTGCATTCTGGTTTTCTCCATGGCTGATCAAGATCTTGCCCACCATACTACCGTGACCACCTCTGAACCCTTGATTGAGTGGCTGGCCTCCGGCTGTAAACCGGTTGAACGCTGGCGCGTGGGGACGGAGCATGAAAAATTTGGTTTTCATAAACAGACGCTGGCACCTTTGCCCTATGCCGGGGCTGCGGGAGTTCGCGCCCTGCTGGAAGGGATGATGGAGCGCTTTGGCTGGCAGGCCATCCAGGAGCAGGGGCAACCCATTGCCTTGATCAAACAGAGCAGCTTTGCCAACAGCAAGGCCAGCATCACGTTGGAGCCTGGTGGTCAGTTGGAACTCTCTGGTGCTCCTCTGCGTACCATCCACGATACCCAGAATGAAATCAATGAACATTTGCATCAGTTGGGTGAATTGTGTGCCCAGATGGAGGTGGCCTTTTTAGGGATTGGCGTGCAGCCGAAGTGGCCTTTTGCCGCCATTCCCTGGATGCCCAAGGGGCGCTATCGGGAGATGCGCGGTTATCTGCCGGGCAAGGGGGCCTTAAGTCTGGACATGATGACCCGTACCGCCACGGTGCAGGCCAATCTGGATTTTGCCGATGAGGCGGATATGGTCCACAAGTTTCGTCTGGCTCTGGCTTTGCAACCTTTGGCCACCGCCTTGTTTGCCAATTCACCGTTTTTGGAGGGGCGTCCCAACGGTTTTCTTTCGTACCGTTCGGAGATTTGGCGCTTTACCGATCCAGATCGTTGTGGTTGGCTGCCTTTTGTGTTTGCCGAAGATTTTGGTTTTGCCCGCTATGTGGAGTACGCATTGGATGTGCCCATGCTCTTTCTGTACCGGCATGGTCATTATCAGGCGGGTGGCGGAATTCCTTTTCGCGCTTTTTTGCAGGGCAAGCATCCGCTGTTGCCGGGTGAATATCCCACCCTGGCCGATTGGGAGACCCATATTTCTACGCTGTTTCCCGATGTGCGGTTGAAGCGTTATCTGGAGTTGCGTGGTGCTGACGCGGGCAATTCGGCGACTTTGTGTGCCCTGCCCGCCTTTTGGAAGGGGTTGTTGTACGATGCGGAAGCTGCGGCAGCGGCCTGGGAGTTGGTGCGGCACTGGTCCTTGAGCGAACGGGATCGTATCCACACAGAGGTACCCCGTCTGGCGCTACAGACATCCCTGCCGGGGCAACGCTCCATGCGTTGGTTGGCCGAACAGATTCTCCCCCTGGCCCACGCCGGTTTGCAGCGGCAAAATCAGACCAACAGTAAAGGGTGTGACGAATCGGTCTACCTGAAGCCTCTCTACCAGGTGGTGGACAGCGGGCTGACCCCCGCCGAACGCCTGTTGCACGCCTATCAGGAGCGCTGGCAGAATAACGTCGATCCGGTCTTTCGCGAGCAGGAGTTTGAGTCGTTTTATGCGGATTGTGAGTGAAATGTCTTTAGGGCCTGTTCCCAATTGTTGACTTGTGTTAAACCGGTCCCCAGGAGGGATCAGAAATATTACGGGACGACCAATGGGAATGTATCAAGGATCTTTTACCGGGCAAGCCAGGAGATCCCGGTTGCACTGCCAGGGACAACCGGAAATTTGTGGAAGCCGTTTTCTGGACTGCCCGTACCGGATCGCCTTGGAGAGATATGCCTGAATCTCTCGGGCACTGCACCGAGTTAGACGATTATTCAAACGTTTATCGCCAAGATTTGCCGTTTTGAGCCCCTCTTCTGCCCAGGTCATTGATCCTCTCCTTGAGTGTCGAGAAACGATTGTGTTACCGGAAGCCAAAATGTGTGTAACGGGATGGGTTGAGGGGGGAAGCGAACCGGGCAATAAAACAGATAAATAACTTGTTTAGTAGCAGAAAAAACTCAAAGAAGCGCGATTGCGTGCCAACCAGAAACATGTCAATAACACTCATGAACTATTGTGCATTGTCCGCATGCTTCCGCATAGGTACGATTGCTGGCATCAGGTGTTGAAAAAAAATAACGACTATGACACTATGAAGAACGGCTTGAAGCATGCTCAACACCGTTCCAGCATGTTCGCCGGCTACCCTTGGAGGTTCCTCCATGTGACACTGTGGGTTGCTCCAGATCAAGAGGTTCTGTTTTTCTAGGCGACAATCGACCGCCAATCAGAGTGAGGATCCTATGACCATCGAACCAAAACCGAGCAATATACGAAAAGAGGAGATTTATTCTCTTGGGGCAAAAATTGCGGGCCACCTCAATTATGGTCCGAACGGTGATATTGAAGCCGCCGTTCGTAAAGCTGGCGGTCGTATCGAATTTCGCGATCCGTGGGAGCTTGATTTAGGCGATAGCGGTTCTGTGCGTATTCGTGATCTTTATGACTTCGTTATTTTTATTTCAACATTTACCAGCTCGAGTCGAGATAGGTTTACTATTGCGCATGAACTGGGCCATTACGTTCTTCACTACTTCATTCCCTTTAGAAATTCTCCCAGATCTGGAGGAGAAGACAGGACCATGATTTGTGCGCGAGCTGGCGAAGGTCGTGTTGAGTGGGAAGCAAACTGGTTTGCTGCTGGATTTCTTATGCCGCAGGATAAATTCAGAGAGGCACTAGAACAAGAATGTGGTGATTTTGATCTTGTTGCGGAGAGGTTCGGTGTTTCGAGCAAAGCCGCCGAGATTCGTGCTAAAATCATCGACAGAATGTAGTCTGATAATGACGATAAATGAAGCATCTGGAAAACATCCCTCTGAAACAGCAGAAGAGGGTAATGACAGTCCCACGTCCGATGATAACGAGCACATTAAACCTCGCTTGAGACTTTTTCTGAGTATTGATCTGGTCGGTTCTACGGCCCTCAAGCAAGGGAAAATCGGGGAACGTCAAGGAGGAGGAAGTTCTGATCTTGAAGAGATTGAACGTAGTTCTCGATGGAGAGACCCAATTCTCTATTTTTACCAGGTTTTTCAAACTAAATTTGCTCAGAAGTGGAAAAGAGCTGAAGTAGAGTTAAAATTATACATTCCTACAAGGATAGAAGATTTCGAAGAACCAAAATTTTGGAAGGCGGCGGGAGATGAATTAATCTATGAGCAATTAATATCAAATTCCTATCAGGCGTGTTGGTCTGTGCGTGCATGGATATCTGCTGCAGAAGAATTCAGGAAAGAACTTCGGAATAAATATCCATCGCTGGATGTAAAAATGACGGCTTGGGTCGCAGGTTTCCCGGTAATCAACAGTGAGGTGGTGTTGAGAAAAACCACGCACAATAATGAAAATATTTCAGAAGACAATTCTTCTGACTCAATGGCAGTTTTGATGCAGCAACTTGAGAAATACTACAGTTCGGACAAGAAGGATGCTGTGTTGGACTACATTGGTCCCTCCATGGATATTGGTTTCAGGCTTTGCTCTTTGTCTACTCCTAGGGAAATGCCCATATCCCTCGAACTCGCGTATATTTTATCAGAGGTTAGAAAAGATTTGATTGATCGAGGAAACCGTCTCAGTGATAAATCAACTCCACAAGAAAATATAAGTAATCTTCCAGAAACCACATTGAGATATATGGGGCGAAAATCGCTCAAGGGAGTGTTGGACGGACGCTCATATCCAGTGTTTTGGCTAGACGTTGCAGAAAAAGATTCAATTGAGTCCGCTGAGGATGCAATCAGCGAGCGGAAAAAGATCACTCCAGATCAATGTTTAAGACTGTTTAAGGCCTTTGTCGAAGAGGTTAACAATCCGTTGCTCATATGGGAACCATATCTTGGTGAATTAAAAGAAAAAGATGGGGTTATAAAATCAGCTCACCCCCCTGTACACAAAAAGTTGCTTGCAAAGTGGCTTAATAATCGAAAAGCAAGTGGTGCCGTTGAGTCAGAACGAGAAAATTCCGAAAATGAAAGGAGTGTTGCAACCGACCAATCTAACGCTCTACCGGCTCCGGAACTTTCACAGGAAGAAATCCTTGCCCCGCCTAGAGCGTGTTGATATTCAATAATCTGATCCGTCATTATGTCTTCTGGGAGGTAATGACATGGATCGATTTTTGTTACGTGACGACCAATGGGAGCGGATTGTAAACTGACGATCAAAGATACAGATCTTGTTTTTATTTGACAGAAAGATTTCCGTTGTGCCAGTATCACCGGGTGTTTCTGGTGTACGACTAAATTTTGTGGAGCGTAAGTATGGAACAGAGCACTGCAGCACAGGAATTGGCCAAAAGAATGGCTAAAATTGCGGAATCTGAGGCAATGCAGCAGCTTGTCGGAATGCGGTTGCCCAATCGTGGAGACTCTTTTGCCAAAATCAGCGAAGAAGGCTTGGCTTCTCTGCAGAATGATAAAAATCTTCGCAAGGCTTGGAGCTAAGGAATTTGTCGATGGAAAAGGCAAAGTTGCCGTCTCAAGACGATGCTCAAGTCCATATCGCGCGTGTGTGGGATTATTTTATAACAAAAATTGTACCTGGAGAGGTTGGCGCACACTTTGCTCAAGGGGTTGTTTTGCTTGACGAAAAACTGTTGACAGAAGCTGTTCTTGATGCTTTGTCCGATTATGCACGAATGGTCAGCTTTCATTTGCCCAACGGATCAAGCCCCGATCGCCATAAACATGCCGGCTTTTTTTCAAAATGGATTGCCAAAGTGCGTCCCTTGCACATTGACTGGGAAAAATTCAGGGAAATTTCCGGGTGGGCTTCAGATAAGCATAATTCTCATCTTGTCACTAAAGAAAAATCATTGTTGATGATAAATGCGCACTTTGCGCTCTGTGTGTTCCGTTCTTTCCTGCTGGAGGATCTTCCGCAACCAATCCAGGAACATGTGCTATATGCTTTCCAGTTCAGAGAGTTGAGTGGAGAGTATCTGGCTTTGATCGCCTATGCGTCTGAAGAGATAACGAGGCTTGAACGTGTCAACGCGCAGTTGCTCAACGCATCCGCTCTTCCAACACCGACAGACGCCGATCAATCTTCTTGAACATATCCTGGTTGCCTTCCAGCGCGGTGACGCGTTGGGTCAGCATCTCCAACTGATTTTGATTTTTTTCCAGAAGTGTCTGAATGGCCCGCAACTGCTGGGTGATTTGTGCCAATGCGCCACCTGCGCTGGGCTCACTGCTGGCTGGGCGTTCCTTGCGGCGGGTCGGATCAATCAGACGACTGGAGGCGAGGGTACGCTCGCTTTTGCTCTGTTGCAGCGTACCGTCCGCTGCGGGCGGCAGTGGGGAGAAGGGCAGCAAACGACGCTGCGCCACCGGTTTTTTCCAATCTGTTTTGTGATCCTGACGCAGAAGGCGTGCTTCGTTGGGCGTTAACTGGGCCATCTCTTCGCTGGTGGGTATGCGCAACATCACACCACTCTTCAGACCATTCATGTTCTGCAAGGTGAACTGCTGCGCGTTGGCGCGCCAGATGGCCGCTTCCACCTGCAACGGATGCAGACCGCTCTGCTGGGCAATGCTGCGGGCGATGCTGGTCAAGGTTTCTCCCCGGCGGACCGGTCCATACTGCCGATCGGAGGCAGAAAGCCGCTCCGTCTGGATAGCAGACTCAGTTGGGGGTGGCAATGGCGCTTCCAACTGTGCAGCCGTCGCGACCCGTTTTTGTTGTGTTGCGGTGGTGGGCGCACGCGGGCTGCCCTTGCTGGCTGTTACCCCCTCGCGGCGGCCTGGCAGGCGGAAAAAGGGCAAATAGGTGCGTTGATTCGAGGCAATGTGCAACAAAATCACCCCATCACCCCCTTGAAGCGGTTGCCCGCCCTGCAGCCAGATGAGCGTCTTGTCCCCCTGCTGCTTGATGCGTGCCTGAATCTGGTCAGCCAGATCGGGGCGGGGAATCTTGACCAGGGCATAATCGCCTACCGAGCCCACACTCAGGGAACGCACCTCTTCCCCCTCTTCCAGAATCAGCTCCGTACTGGCCTGAAACGGCAGGCCCGCAGGACTAAGTACCCGCAATTCACCCAATGACAAAGCATGCGCTGCCACGGGCAGGCCAAGGCCAAGCAAAGAGAGCAGTAATAACCGGGAAGAGCGCATGAGCTTCAGTCGCAAAAGTGAGGGAAGGGCTAAGAAAAGGGTAGTACGCAGACGATCAACCCCGTCTTCAACCAATAGCGCAGTGTAGTATGGCTGACAGGGACAAACAAGGGTTACCAATGGGTTAAATGGGTTTCAGGAGATGGTCACGCGGCTAAGCGCCTGATTGGCCTGATGCAAGGCAATTTGCCACAGTTCCGCCACGGTGCGGGGCACAGGTGCGCCAGGGGCCAATGCCTTGAATGGTCGTCGGCGCCCGGTGACAAAACGCCAGTCAAAACGCTGCGCGTAGATGATGCTCTCCAGCGTAGGCTGCAGCGGCGAGTGAAAACCCCACGCCAATGCATCCAGCAAAGGCATCGCCAAATCCGGGTTGGGCCCCTGGGCCAGATTGCTCTGAATCCGCTGCAGGTGCGGCAAAAATTCCGCCATGAAACGTTCATCGCCCAACAGACGGCGGCAGGAATCGGTGGCTGCAAAGAGGTCCGCTGCCAACAGAAGAGATTTTTCCAGCAGGGTTTTATCGATTCTCATTGCTGCTTCTCCAGAAATATCGAGTGGATAGCCATCCGCAATTGCTTGCACCGGTGTACGAACCATCATTGCGGCAGGCTACTTGCTTTGCCTGACAATGTCCAGTGCTTTACCGACTATTCTGTTGCAGGCTGTACAGCCTAACTGGCACGGGGTTCGTGTATGCTGGCGATAGCTTTTAGGCATTGCACACTGTTTTACTGGGAGATACTCTATTATGGAGTATCCTATCGTAAGCCGTTGCGACAGGGAAACGGCAAGATGTCTATTTCAGAGTATGGGTTTCAGGGAGTGTCATGACCAGTATCAGCAAGCAGATAACGCGCCTGTTGCACGAGGGTATTCCTTCGGCGGCGATTCATGGCCATTTGCAGCAGCGTTTGGGTGTGGAGGAGAGCGTAGTCAACACCTTTTTCTCCATCTTTGAGTTGGCCATCCATCTGTTGCGCACGGGTATTTTCCCGGGTCAAATTATTGAGATATTGATGAAGCGGGGGGTGCCGCAGGCGTTGGCTGGTGAGATTGTCGGCGATAATCTGGTTTATTCGCGTATTTTATACACGGCGTGTCCACTCTGCAATTTGGCGTCGCCACATCCGGTGTTGCGGGGGATACAGCATCAGAGGGCATTCGTGCCGCAGGCGTCGCCGTTTTTGCCGCCCACGATGACTTGGTTGTGTTGTCGGGGATGTGGGCATGTGTTTACCGATGGCTACCATCAGCCGATTGTGCAACAGATTGTTTTTAGGTTTGAACAGTTGGAACCGGTTGTTGACATAAAATATCTGGAGGCGATGCATATACTGGCTGGCGATCGGGTCAATCAGGTGGGTCAATACCGGAGTTCTGGGCGGTGGTTGGATGTGGGGTTTGGCAATGGTGCGCTGTTGCATGCGGCCAGGGAGTGTGGGTATGAGCCGACCGGGATTGATTTGCAACGCAAGCGGGTTGTGGAGTTGCAGCAGCAGGGGATAGAGGCGCATTGCTGTCGTTTGGATGAACTGGCCTTGCCGGACGGACAATGTGCGGTGGTCAGCATGACCGATGTGTTGGAGCATATTCCTTTCCCGACGCGTTATCTGCTGGCGGCGCACCGTTTGCTGCAGGAGGATGGGGTATTGTTGTTGTCGTTACCCAATCGGGAGAGTCGGATCTGGCAGTTACTGGATGCGCAAAACAACAATCCTTTCTGGCACCAAATTGACCATTACCATAACTTCGGTCGCACGCGTCTCTATCAACTGCTGCAGGAGTATGGTTTCCAGCCACTCAATTGCCGCATCAGCCAGCGCACGCGGATGGGTATTGAGGTGGTGGCGGGTGTCAGAAAATAAGACGAACCATTCATTCCCTAAAACCAAAACGATTGTGGGCTCCATGGGCGATCATCGCCCCTGGCGGGTGCAGGGCTGGGCCCTGCTTGTCATGTGCGGCGTTTCCCGGAGATGATTGTGATGGATGTACAAAGCGTGGTGAGTGCACTGGCGGATGAAACCCGCCTACGTTGCTTGATGCTGCTGGTGCATGCCGAAGAGTTATGTGTGTGCGAGTTGGAGCAGGCGCTGCATGAATCGCAACCCAAAATATCCCGCCATCTGGCCCGCTTGCGCCAAGCCAACATGGTGCAGGATCGCCGCGCCGGGCAGTGGATCTATTATCGACTGCATGAGCAGATGCCTGTGTGGGTCAAGAAGATGCTTTTGGCGATCAATACCGGAGCGGCTGGTTGTGAGCCCTTTGTCAGCGATCAACAGCGCCTGCTGACGGTGGGGGAGAATGCCGCCGCCCGTTGTGCGGTCAAAGTCGCGCCGGTGGTGATGGGATGATAGTGATTTGTTATGATTGATATTTGTATTATTGCGGGGTGCAGGGCTTAAGCCCTGCTTGTCATGTGCGGCGTTTTTAGAAAGCAAACGCGTCGCATTCGCGCATTAGGCGCGCTGCGCCGATGCAAAAAACGCATCGGCTTATCGTGAAAAGCGCGCCAAAAATCAACAGATAAAAGCCAATTCCCAAGGCTCCGCCCTGGACCCGCCAGGGGGGGGCCCCCCCCTGGACCCACACTGGATAGAAACCTTCCTCCTACAACACCGGTGCCGAATAGATCGGAAAACTGCGACACAAACGCGCAACCTCTTGACGTACATCCATCTCCACCGCCGGATCCCCATTCGGTGCGTCAGCCGCCGAATCCAGAATACGCACAATCATGCGGCCTACCTCACGAAACTCCTCCTCACCAAAACCACGACTGGTGGCCGCCGGGCTGCCCAAACGAATGCCAGAGGTGACAAAAGGACTCTGCGGATCATTGGGGATGGCATTCTTGTTACACGTCAAACCCACCTGCTCCAAGGCGTGCTCCGCCACCTTGCCAGTGATGCCCCGTGAGGTCAAATCCACCAACATCAGATGGTTCTGCGTGCCACCAGAGACAATACGCAATCCACGCTCGACCAGGGTATCCGCCAGAGCACAGGCATTGCGACAAACGGCCTCAATATAGCTCTTGTACTCTGGTGACAGCGCCTCCTTGAAGGCCACCGCCTTGGCCGCAATCACATGCATCAACGGACCACCCTGAATGCCGGGGAAAATTTTGGAATCAATCTTCTTGGCCAAATCTTCGCGGTTGGTCAAAATCATGCCACCACGCGGACCACGCAACGTCTTGTGGGTGGTGGTGGTGACAATGTCCGCATAAGGCATCGGCGAAGGATGCGCCCCCACCGCTACCAAACCAGCAAAATGGGCCATGTCTACCAACAAAGCCGCACCCACCTCGTCACAAATGGCGCGAAACTTGACAAAATCAATGATCTGACTATAGGCGGAAGCACCCGCAACAATGACACGCGGTTTGTGTTCCCGCGCCAAACGCGCCACCTGCTCATAGTCGATCTTTTCTGTCTCCGGGTGCAAACCATACTGCACGGCATTAAAAATCTGCCCAGAAAAGTTAGGCTTGGCACCATGGGTCAAATGACCACCATCGGCCAGCGACATGCCCAGAATGGTATCGCCCGCACTCGCCAAGGCCAGATAGGCGGCCATGTTGGCTTGCGAGCCGGAGTGGGGCTGCACATTGGCAAACTGACAGCCAAAAAGCTTCTTGGCACGGGCAATGGCCAACTCTTCCGCCTTGTCCACAAAACTGCAGCCACCATAATAACGCTTGCGCGGATACCCCTCCGCATATTTATTGGTCAACACACTGCCCTGTGCCTGCAACACCGCCCGGCTGACCACGTTTTCCGAGGCGATCAATTCAATTTGATGTTGCTGCCGACCCAACTCCTCGGCAATGGCACCATACAATTCTGGATCAATCTGTTGTAGATTCAAATCACTGGTGGTCCACTTGGCCAGCGATTCCGACGATGCCTTGTTTGCTGATTTCCCTGATTTGGCCATTGCGCTTCTCATGCTCTGTTAAGGGTCTAAAAAAGGTGAGAGTAGGCTCTCGCTTACACATCCATCATCTGAATACGACGCAGGTGACGCCCTTCTTCAAAGGGGGTCATCAACCAGGTTTCCATAATGGCTGCCGCCAGCGCCGTACCGGTTACCCGTCCGCCCAACACCAGTATGTTGGCATCATTATGCTGGCGGGACAAGCGGGCCGTAAACTCATCATGGCACAAAGCCGCCCGAATGCCCGGAAAACGGTTGGCCGCCATCGACATCCCCAAGCCCGTGCCACACAGCAAAATGCCCCGCTCCGCCGTTCCGCTGCGCAGCGCCGCACAAACCTGCTGCGCATAGGCGGGATAGTCCACTGACTGCAAATCAGCAACACCAAAATCCAGAACCTGTATCCCCACCCGACCCCGCAACTGCTCGACCAGATACCGCTTCAACTCCGTGCCACCATGATCATTGGCAATGGCGATAACCATCCTTGACTCCTTCCTGGCTGTGCCGCATATCCGGCAGCCCTTTCATAACGGCTCCATGGTATCCCATACCTGACACTGCGGACATTTCCAGGAAATATCCTGGCACTTAAAGCCACATTGTGAACATTGAAAAACCGGTTGCCGAGCGGTCAATACATCCAAACAGCGATCCGCAATTTCACACGCCTCCTGCCATTGGCCCAGCCGTCGCAACAACCGTATCAGTCGGTGCGCCAAAAAGGTCGAAGCCGGGTGGGCGATCACGCCACTGCGTAACAGCGCCACAGCCTCCTGCAAACGCCCCTGCTCCTCCAAAATATTACCCCAACATAAAATCAAACGGGGCGAAGAGGTGGCAGAGTCAACCGCCTCCTGCATCATGCGCTCAAAGCCCTTGTCATCTTTGGCCAGCGTGAACGCCTTCTGCAAGGGACCAATCAATAAAAACAGATGACTTGGTCTTGTTTTACGTACCATGCTGAAATGTTTGATGGCCGCCGCATACGCGTTACGCTCCAGCTCCGCCTCCCCCAAAAGGCGATAGGCTTCCACACAGCCCGGATAAACCTTGATGGCCGCCAAATAGGGATCCAAGGAAGGCAACAACGGTGTGCTGCTGGCTGATTTTTTTTCCTGCTCCCACAACTCCAGGCCAGCCCGCAACAGAAGATGGGCCTCACGGCGTGGATCGGCTTGGCCGCTCACCCGCTTCAAGGTCCGCAACACCTCCAGCGCCAAATCCCAACGCCCCTCGCTCTCATGCAAGGCCTGCAGACCGGTCAACGCCTTGCGATGGGCCGGATCCACTTCCAAAACCCGCCGATACGCCTCCACAGCCCGATCCAAAAAACCACCCTGCCGATAATCCTCCGCCAAAGCAAACAGCGCCGCCGTGCGGTTTTGATCCGATAAATCTGGTCTGGCAATAATATTTTGATGAATGCGAATCGCTCGACCAACCTCGCCGCGCGCCCGGAACAGATTGCCCAAAGAGAGATAGATCTCGACCGTATCGGTATTGATGCGTACCGCCTGCGTAAAGGCTTCGATCGCCTTGTCCGGCTCATCGCTCAGCAGAAAATGGACGCCTTGAAAATAAAAAGCCGTCTCTTCATTCTGACTGGCGCCAGAAACTCCGGGGTTGATGGCGCTGCGCGGCATTATCTTGTCGCGGCCCATGCGCAACCCGGCTCGAAACAATACGGTTCCCACCGTGATTGCCAACGCTGCCCAACCGATTAAATTGGCCAGTTTCATCGTCCGCTCGTTTCGGCTCTCAGGAGACCTCTGTCACGTAAGAGGCAGGTCATTATCCAGGGGTTGATTGCGCAAATTGGCGAGTTCAGCTTCCAGCTTTTGATTTTGGGTGAGCAACCGTTCATTCTGCTTGCGAAAAGTCTGACGACTGCTCCATGCCGAGAGAGTGCCTGCCAAATATCCTAAAAAAAAAGGGATAAAAGCCAGCACGAACAAGGGTATATCCGAAAAGAGCCAGCCGCCCGGCAAATGAACGCTTACCTCTTTTTGATTGGCCGCCGCAAAAAATACTGCCATCAGGGCCAGCACCAGAATAAACAACAGGTTCAAGAACCCAACCATGCTTTATCCCGATCCCCCCAGCACATCCACTCTGCCGGATCCATGGTGCTTAGTCCCAGGCCAATGCCCGCCATTGGAGCCGGTTGACAGGCGCCAACCCCGCTCCAATGGCAGTATGCATTATTGGTCTACCCGTTCCCGCAATGCCTTGCCGGCCTTGAAAAACAAAACGCGCTTGGCATCCACCATCACCCGTTCACCGGTTTTGGGATTGCGTCCTTCCCTCGAACGCCGCTCCTTTAAGCCAAATGAACCAAATCCCCGCAACTCAACCCGGTTCCCCACCTCCAGTGAGTGACCAATGGAATCGAATACGGTATTGACGGCTGTTTCCGCATCCTTGCGAGACAGCTTCAACTGCTGGGCAATCAGGCTGATTAAGGCCGACTTGGTCATGTTGTTCCCTCTCTTTCGTTTTAGGTGCTACTTCCTGATCTTTTTTCCAAAGCCTGCGACAAAGCTTCACCCAAACTGCTGGTGGCCGCACCGGTATCCGAGGTGTACTCCTGCACCGTTTTGCGCTCCAACGCGGCTTCCAATGCCTTGATGGAGAGGCTGATCTTACGCTTCTGCCGATCAACCTGGGTGATCTGTACCCGGATATCTTCACCCACCTTCAGGTTGGATCCCTCGGCATCTTCCCGCGAGAAATCACCCTTGCGCAACAACCCCTCGACCTGATCGGCCAGACGGATCACCACCCCAGCAGCAACCGCCTCGATAACCGTGCCGGATACTTCACTGCCCTTGGGATGCTCGTCAACCCAAACCGTCCAACCGTCTGGGCTGGTCTGCTTCAAACCCAAAGAGATGCGCTCCTTTTCCGGATCCAGGGAGAGCACAATTGCCTCAACCTCCTGGCCGCGTTGGAAGCTCTTCAGGATGTCCTCACCCGCTGCATTGTCCCAACTGACATCCGAAAGGTGTACCAGACCATCGATGTCCCCCTCCAGGCCAATGAACAGACCAAACTCGGTGATGTTCTTGATCTCGCCCGTAACCGTGACGCCAACCGGATGCTTCTCGGCAAAGGCGACCCAGGGGTTCTCCTGGCACTGTTTCAGACCCAACGAAATGCGACGCCGATCGGCATCCACATCCAGCACCATGACATCGACTTCTGTACCCACCTCAAGAATTTTGGAGGGGTGCAGGTTTTTCTTGGTCCAAGCCAACTCGGAAACGTGCGCCAACCCTTCCACACCCGACTCCAACTCCACAAAGGCGCCATAGTCGGTAATGTTGGTCACCACACCACGGAAACGGGTGCCCGACGGATACTTGGCACCAATGCCCTCCCAAGGATCGGTCTGCAACTGTTTCATGCCCAGAGAGATGCGCTGCGTGTCGGCATTGAACTTGATGACCTGAACCGCCACCGTATCACCCACCGCCACCACGCTGGAGGGGTGCTTGACCCGCTTCCAGGACATGTCGGTGATGTGCAACAGACCATCCAGACCACCCAGATCAACAAAGGCGCCATAGTCGGTGATATTTTTCACCACACCGTCCAGAATCATGCCCTCATGCAGGGTTTCCAGCAGGGCGCTGCGCGCACTCTCCCGCTGTTTTTCGATCACGGCACGGCGAGAAACCACAATGTTGCCACGACGACGATCCATCTTCAGGATGTCAAAGGGCTGATCCTCTTCCTGCAGGCGGGCAATATCGTGAACCGGACGCACATCCACCTGTGAACCAGGCAGGAAGGCCGCCAACGAATTGATGTCAACGGTGTAACCACCCTTGACCTTGCCCATGATCCGTCCGTAGACCGTCTCTTGACCGTTGAAAGCCTGCTCCAGCTTCAACCATGCCTCTTCCCGTTTGGCTTTTTCGCGTGACAGAATGGCCTGACCGTTCTGATCTTCCGAACGCTCCACGAAAACATCTACCTTGTCACCCACCCCAACAGACAGCACACCATTGCTGTCATAGAACTCCCGGATGGTTAGCCGCCCCTCGGATTTGAGTCCCACATCGATGACAAATTCATCACCTTCTCGCTGAATAATCGTGCCAGTAACGACCTGGCCCTCTTTGCCGATACCCTGGCCGAACGATTCGTCCAGCAGTGCCTCAAAGTCCTCTTCTGCGATTTCATCAAGTAACAGCGCGTCAGCAGCCACGTAAATCCACCTTCGGTAATAGGTTGTAGGTTATGGGGATGTTCCCGGTATTTCTTTTTCTGCGCAACATTATCGCGATTCAACCAACGATTCTCTACACGTAAAGCCCGCCTGATTCAAGGTGTTTTTTATCAGATGCAACACCCGATCAATGCTTTCTGCCAGAGTCAGTGTGGTGGTATCCACCAGCACGGCATCTGCGGCAGGCTTCAGTGGAGCGGCAGAGCGACCGGCATCCCGTTGATCCCGTTCTGCCATGGCCGCATATATCTCCGTGAAGTTAGCATTTTTTCCTGTCTCTTGCAACTCCCGTACACGTCGTTCTGCCCGTTCCTGCAGGGAAGCGGTCAAGAATATTTTCAAATCGGCATCGGGCCAGACGATGGTACCCACATCGCGACCATCCAGGATGACATGTTGTACCCCGCCATAGTGCCGTTGGAAAGCCAGCAGTGCCTGACGGACTGCAGGAATGGCAGCAATGCGGGAGGCGGATTGACCAATGGCTTCGGCCCGCAAGGCCGCCGTGACCTCTTCCTCGGCCAGATAGGCGGCAAATTGACCGTTACCCATGCTCCGGTAGGTAAAAGGCATACTGGTCGCACGGGCGACAACAGCGGCATCCTCCTGTAACCCTTCACGCAGTGCCAACAGCCCCAAAGCCCGGTAGATGGCCCCCGTCTCCAGATAGGCCAACTGCAGTTGGCTGGCCACCGCCCGACAAACGGCCCCCTTGCCGGCCCCTGCCGGGCCGTCCACGGCAATCACCACGCGGTTGCCCTTTGCGATTTTTTCCTGTTCCATCTCTCTGCAACGTGTTGAGGTTGTTCTTGTTGAAGCGCCTTATGCGCCCAGCACAGCGCCCAGACCCGACAGGATCGACTGAAAGGTCGGGAATGAGGTCTGAATATTGGCGCAGCGCTGCACCACGACCGGTTCGCGGCACCGCAACCCGGCCACCAAAAGGCTCATGGCGATGCGATGATCGGTAAAAGAGTCCACCGTCACGCCGCCGGATAACCCTTCAGGACGGCCTATGATATGCAAACCATCGGCCAACTCTGTCACTTCCACCCCCAGTGCCTGCAGACCCACCGCCATGGCATGAATGCGATCGCTCTCTTTGACACGCAGTTCGGCGGCCCCACTCAAGCGGGTTTCACCTTCTGCCAGGGCAGCAGCCACACAAAAAATGGGAAATTCATCAATGGCCCGTGGAATCAGTTCAGGGGGAACATCGATGCCACGCAACGGGCTGTGACGGACATGCAGATCGGCAATCGGTTCGCCACCCGCCTGACGGGGTTGGCGCTGTTCGATGGTGGCGCCCATCATGGTCAACAGCTCCAGCAAGCCGGTGCGGGTGGGATTGACACCCACCCCTTGCAGTAACACCTCCGAATCCGGTACCAGCAGAGCTGCCACCAGCGGAAAGGCGGCGGAAGAGATGTCACCCGGTACGACAACGCTCTGGGCGACCAGGTCGGGCCAACCATCCACGGTGACCCGCAAACCGTCGCGCTGCACCTGGGCACCAAAGGCGCTCAACATGCGTTCGGTATGATCCCGCGACTGTTCCGGTTCCAGTACCGCACCGCCCCCTGCCGTATTCAGGGCGGCCAACAGCACGGCACTTTTCACCTGCGCCGAGGCCACCGGCAGGGTGTACTCGATGGGAATCAGCGTGCTGCCCTGGATGACCAGGGGAGCACGGCCCTGATCGCGGCTGAGAATACGGGCCCCCATTTGCGCCAGAGGGGTGATGATCCGTTTCATGGGACGCTTGCGCAGGCTGTCATCACCGGTCAACACACTGAAAAAAGGTTGACTGGCCAACACGCCAGAGAGCAACCGCATGGCCGTACCAGAGTTGCCCATATCCAGTACATCGTCCGGTTCCCGCAGACCATCCAGACCCACGCCCTGAATGCGATAGATACCCGCCCCATCCCGGTTGATGCGGACACCCATGTGGCGAAAGGCAGCGACCGTGCGCAGTACATCTTCGCCCTCCAGCAGATGGTGTACTTCGGTCTCTCCTTCGGCCAGGGCACCGAGCATGATGGCCCGATGGGAAATGGATTTGTCCCCTGGCACCGTCACGCCACCGTGCAGAGGCGGCCCACTGCGACTGGTCAGGGTATCGGTTTGTTGGGTGTCGTTCATGGTCTCCGCCCCTATCCCTTCAAGATTTTATGTTCCGCCAGAATGCGGTCCCGCGTGGTTTTGGAGCGGGCAAAAATGCCGTACAAGGCATCGCCATTGCCAGAATCGATCTGTTCGACCAAACGGTCCAGATCGTGGCGCACGCGCTCCAGAATGCTCAAAATGGCCGTGCGATTTTCCAGGCAGATGTCACGCCACATGCTGGGATCCGATGAGGCAATGCGGGTGAAATCACGAAACCCCCCCGCCGCATAGCGAAACACCTCGGCCCGAATCTGATCTTCCAGATCCGAGAGGGTGTTGACCACACTGTAGGCCATCAGATGGGGCAGGTGGCTGGTTGCAGCCAAGACCTGATCATGATAGGCCGCATCCATGACCTCGACATAGGAGCCGGTCGCCTCCCAGACCAGACGCACCAACTCCAGGGCATCGCTGGCAGTCTGTGCGGTGGGGGTCAAGACGGTGCGGCTGCCGGCAAACAGGGTGGCAAACGAATGTTCCACCCCCACATGTTCGCGCCCGGCAATGGGGTGTCCGCCGACAAAATGGGTTTTGCCGCTGGTTGCCGCAGGAGCAGCCGCCATGGCCGCTTCGCAGTCCCGCACCACCGACTGTTTCACGCTGCCCACATCGGTGACCACGACCCCCGGTGCCAGAAAAGGGGCAATGTGGGCCACCATCGGGGCAATGGAGCGCACCGGTGTGGCAATCAACACCATGCTGGCATCCCGCACGGCTGCGATGGCATCGGTGGTGCCATAATCGATCACACCCAACGCTTCCGCTTTCTCCAAGGCGCTGCGGCTGCGATTGACTCCCACCACTTCACCGACCAACGACTGATCACGCAGGGAACGCGCCAGCGATCCACCAATCAGGCCAACCCCGATAACAGCCAGTTTTTTGATAAAGAATGCCATGATATCATAACACCTTGCGTGGATAGGAACCCAGAATTTTCACCATGACCCCCGGTGCTGCCGCCAACTCTGCCAGGGCTGCGGCCACCGCAAGATCTTCCTGATGTCCTTCCAGGTCAATAAAGAAGAGATAATCCCATGCCCTTTTCATGGAGGGGCGCGACTCGATTCGGGTCAGATTGAGCTCTTGCCGGGCAAAAATACCCAAGACCTGATGCAAAAAACCCGGTTGATCGGGAAAGGAAAACATCAAGCTGGTTTTATCCTGCCCAGAGCGTGCGGGAATCTCCCGGCCAACGACCAGAAAACGGTTTTCGATTCCGGCGCGATCTTCGATATGGTGGGCCAGAATATGCCACTTGAAGGAGTCCGGGGTTGCTTCACCGGCGATGACGGCAGCGCCGGCGATTTGTCGGGCTTCCCACAAAGCGGTGGCGGTTGAGGCGCACTCCTGGAGTGAGATGGTTGGGAGATATTCCGTCAACCACTGTTGACACTGGGCGATGACCGTCGGTTGACCATAGACCACCCGCAGGGCAGAGAGCTCTTTTTCCCGCGAGAGAAGGTGGTGGGAGACGGGAAGATAGATTTCGCTGCAGATGCGCAAGGGAGAGTCAACCAGACGATCCAGGGTATGGTGGATCATCCCTTCTGTAGAGTTTTCGATGGGGGTGACGCCAAAATCGGCCCGTTTCAACTCCACTTCATTGAAGACGTCATCGATGCTGCGCACGGGATAGGCCAGGGGAGCAGAACCGAACTGTTTGACGGCGGCCTGATGGGTGAAGGTGGCCTCTGGTCCCAGATAGGCCACGGTCAATTTGCGCTCCAGGTTCAGGGAGGCGGAGATGATCTCCCGGTAGATGCGGTGCAAGGCGGCCACGGGCAGGGGACCGCGATGGCGTGCTTCCAGGCGGCGATGGATCGAGGCTTCCCGTTCTGGTCGGTAGAATGGGGTATCAGTGCCCTGTTTTTCTTTCCATTCGCCCACCTCGCGCACGCGATTGGCCCGTTCCATGAGCAGATCATGGATCTGGTCATCGATCTGGTCAATGGCCTGTCGCAACGACTCCAAAGTTATCGTTTTTCTGTTTGGGTCAGCCATGCTGGTCTGGATTCCGCAAAAAATGGGCCTGTTGGGCGAAGAATAAATTTACCGCGAAGTTACCCCATTGAGGTACGCTTGGCAACCGCTGGCAATGACAATGGTGCGTTGCAGGGTTGACCGCCATCACTGTCGACACACACGCATGCATCAAGGGGCGGAAGGCTGTCGGTGCGCATGGCCAACGGGGCCGCGTTTCAAGCGAGGGTGTGGTGAGGGGGGTTAAGGGGAGATAATCTCCCCTTAACCCCATGTAACTTTTTTTTAACAGCAACAACCATGCCCTACTTCCGCCAAAGGATTGCATTTTTCCTGCACACTTGCTACAACTGCTGCCGCCGCCGCGCAGGGCAGGAAACCATTTGGGGTCAATCTCAGTCAAACGGTACATACTCAAGCCTGAACAACCCGGTGTACCGGTCCGCTGCGGCGCTGGGACACCCCCTCTGCTTGTGAAAGTGCAAACGATGTCCTCCTCATCCCTGATGACCCTGCCGGTCAGCGGTCTCTCCTGCGGATCTTGTGCGGCCCGCCTGCAACGTCACCTGGAACAAATGCCCGGCGTGACCCAGGCACAGGTAAACTTGGCTACCGCCCAGGCCACCGTAACCACCGCCCTGCCACTCGATGCACTGATCGCCGCCGTCGAAAAAGCCGGCTTCGGCGTCCCGGAACAACAGGCCACCCTGACCATTCGCGGCCTCTCCTGCGCCTCCTGCGTGCGCCGCGCCGAAACCGCCCTGGCCCAACTGCCCGGCATCCGCCATGTCGAAATCAACCTGGCCAACGCCTCCGTCTCCGTCCGCTACGTGGCCGAACAGGTCGATTTTCAGCACATGAATCAGGCCGTGCAGACCATCGGCTTCACCCTGCTGCCAACCTCCGAAACCACTACCCCGGAAGAGCGCGCCGAAGAGGAACGACAACGCGAATATCGCGATCTGCGCCACCGCCTCAACATCGGTGCCCTGCTCCTGGCCGCTCTCCTGGTGCTCGATCATGGCACCATGATGGGCATGCACCATTGGATCGATCATCGCCTCAACCATCTCCTGCAGGCCCTGCTGACCACTCCCCTGCAGTTATGGGTCGGCTGGTATTTTCACCGCAGCACCCTGACTCTGCTGCGACACGGGGCGGTCAATATGCATACCCTGGTCAGCATCGGCACCTTCAGCGCCTACGGCTACTCGCTGCTGGTCCTGCTCTTCCCGGAGTGGTTGCAACAAAGCGGCATGCAGGCCGAAGTCTATTTTGAAACCGCCGGTTCCATCATCGTGTTGATCCTGCTGGGCCGTTTTCTCGAAGCACGCGCCCGTGGCCGTACCTCGCAAGCCATCCGGCAACTGGTGGGACAGGTGCCGAAACAGGCACGGGTCATGCGCGGCAACGAGGAGGTGGACATTCCCCTGGCCCACCTCCTGCCCGGCGACCGGGTGGTCATTCGACCCGGTGAACGGGTGCCTGTGGATGGCATCGTCCTGGAAGGAGAGTCCTCCCTGGATGAGGCAATGATCACCGGGGAATCGTTGCCGGTGCTGCGCCGTCCGGGTGATCGTCTCATCGGCGGAACGGTCAACGGCCAGGGGGCCCTGCTCTGTCAGGCGACACGGGTTGGCCAGAGCACCCTACTGGCGCAAATTGTCGCCCTGGTGCGCCAGGCGCAACAGGCCAAACCACCCATCGCCCATCTGGCCGACCGTATCGCCGCCATCTTTGTCCCGGTTGTGCTGTTGATCGCTACCCTTACCTTTTTGGCTTGGTGGTATTGGGGGCCAGAACCGGCTTTGACCCATGCCCTGCTGAGCGCTGTGGCTGTCCTGATCATCGCCTGTCCCTGTGCTCTGGGGTTGGCCACCCCCACCTCCATCCTGGTCGGCACAGGACGGGGAGCAGAAATGGGTATCCTGATTCGCGGCAGCGCCGCCTTGGAGACCGCCCATCGTCTGAGCTGCGTGGTCTTTGACAAAACCGGTACCCTGACCGTGGGCAAACCCACCCTGACCGACTGGAACGGCAGCCCGGAAGATCTGGCCCTGATCGCTACCGCCGAACGGGCCTCCGAACATCCCATTGCCACCGCCATCGTCGCCTACGCCAAGCAGCATAAAATTTCTTTGCTCAAGACAGAATCCTTTAGCGCTTTGCCCGGTCAAGGTGTTCAGGCCCGCGTTGCTGGCCAGGAGGTATTGGTGGGAACAGAGCGCCTGCTGCGCAGCCATCAGATCAGCCTGGAAAGCGCGACGGAAACTTTGCTGCACCGTCTGGAACAGGAGGGCAAGACCGCCCTGTTGGCCGCCATCGATGGCCGGGTGGCCGGCGTACTGGCCGTGGCCGATGTGCTGCGCCCAGGCAGTCAGGCCACGGTTGCCGCTTTGCAAAATTCCGGCATCAAGGTGGCTCTGTTGACCGGAGATAACCGCCGCACCGCCCAGGCCATCGCGGCCCAACTCTCCATCCAGGCTGTTTTGGCCGAAGTGTTACCGGGGGACAAGGCGGCGGAAATCGCTCGCCTGCAAGAGGCTGGTGAGGTAGTGGCCATGGTCGGCGATGGCATCAACGATGCCCCTGCCCTGGCCAGGGCCGATGTGGGCATCGCCATGGCCACCGGCACCGATGTGGCCATGGAGGCCGCCGACATCACCCTGATGCACAGTGACCCCCACGGCGTGGCCCAGGCCATTCAACTCTCCCGCGCCACCATGAACAATATTCGGCAAAACCTGTTCTGGGCCTTCGCCTATAATATCGTGCTGATCCCTTTGGCTGCTGGCGTCTGGTATCCCCTCTTCGGCTGGCAGCTCTCACCGGTGGTGGCAGCGGCAGCCATGGGACTCTCCAGCGTCACGGTGGTCAGCAACGCCTTGCGCCTGCGTCGTTTCCACCATGTCTGATCCAAACCTCATCGAACGCTTGAATGGCATCTTTTACACCTTTCTGGGTGAGGTGATTCTGCTGGCGGTGACCCATCAGGCGCCTGTACTGCAACAGGATAGGGCGGTGCCCACATACCATCCGGCCCCAGTCGATTGGCCGGAACCGCCCATCAATGAATACCATGCCCTCATCAAGGATTATCTCTATCCTGCGCCCTGTTTGACCTACCAGGAGACCGATTACAAGGGCATCGTCTGGTTGCGTCAACAGCAGCGTCTGGCAGAAAAACGGGCTGACTATCGCAAGGGGCTCTATCTGTTGGGGGCCGCCCTTCTGCCCTACGCCGCAGAAAGCGCTGAAATGGTTTTTCATCAGCGCAGCCCCCTCTCTGCCACTTTTCCCGATGCCCTGCACATCATCGGTGGGGCCACCTCTCCCCGTCGCAACGAGGGGATGGTGTTGGACCGATCCCTGCGGGATACCGCCATGCGGGAAGCCCGCGAAGAGGCTGGATTGCCGATTTTTATCCCTGAGACGAGTGCAACCGCTATCGGTATCGAATTCCGCTCAGGATTTTTTCATGCCACCTTTCTGCAGACTCCAGTCAGCACCCAGGCTCTGGATGCCATGCAATCCACTTGGGAAGGGCAACTGCTGCGCGTACCATTCCAACAGTTTGATCAACTGGTGTTGGGCCAAGGTGCGTTCCAGAATGTGCGCTGGGTTCCTTCCGGCATGCTGCACCTGTTGGTTTGGCTGGCCTGGAGTGGTGTTGACCCGGCACTCCGTTTCGGCAGCAACAACCAATCTGCTCCCGAACTTCTTGCCTCCCTGTTGGACCATCTGGAGCGTCAGATTCTCCAACAACCGGAGGCTTTGCGCGCCCGCTTTGCGGCAGCGACGCTCCCTTTTTCGTCTGTAACCTCCTCTGAGGATGCCTTGTCATGATCTTGGAAAGTTTTGCCAATCCAAACCCGGAACGGGATTATCGCATCGAAATGCATTGCCCGGAGTTTACCTGTCTCTGTCCCAAAACCGGTCAGCCCGATTTTGCCGAGATTGTGATCTCCTATGTTCCAGATCAACTTTGTGTGGAGTTGAAATCGTTGAAACTGTATCTGTGGAGTTTTCGGGATCAGGGTGCCTTTCATGAGGCCGTGACCAACCGGATTCTCGATGATCTGGTGGCAGCGGTCGCGCCCCGCCATTTGTCGGTCAGTGGCAAGTTTTTTGTTCGGGGCGGCATTTCCACCACCGTTACTGTGGAATATCAGAAAAAATAGTATCAAGACTTATAAACTAAATTTCTGCGGGGTCCAGGGGCGATCATCGCCCCGGGCGGGTGCAGGGCAGAGCCCTGCTGAAATG